>CAZLOF010000247.1:0-7010 GCA_964560745.1 uncultured Thermoflexus sp. | reverse complement strand
AACTCATCCTATGGAAAACCAGCTTCAAATTGAAAGGTCGGTAGCATCTCAGGCCACGCAAATTGCCGAAAAGATGCTAGCTGAGTTTGGGCCATTTGTGTCATTGAGCGAAGCCGCAAATAAAACAGGGGTGTCACTCAAAATATTGACTAATGCGGTGGCGCAAAACAGAATACCCGTTTTCAAATTATTGGGGCGAGTTTGGGTCCGGGTTTCTGCGGTGCAAGCATACTTAGAAACGACTTCACCACCGGATGCACTGTCAACTATCCTCGAAATGTCAAAATCACCCGCGTTACAAGGTGCTATGCCTACCGATTTTGCCCAGCAACACGACCACTATCTGTATGGCACAGATAAAACCAAATGAAGACTGTTTTTATAGATACCAGTTATATATTAGCACTCATTAACCCAAATGATCAATATCATGACTGGGCAGTTCAAGTAACATCAACAATTAGCAAAATTAAAAAGGTCACTACCGAAGCCGTCATCGTCGAAATTGGGAATGCGATGTCAAAGCGAAAGCTGAGAGCATTGGGAGCGACAATCATTCAGCAATTAAAAGCCGATACGCAGATTGAAATTGTGCCCGTGCGAAGTTCGCTTCTCAATCAGGCTATCGAATTCTATGCTTCTCGTAGCGATAAAGGCTGGGGATTGACAGATTGCATCTCATTTGTCGTCATGGAACAACGCCAAATTCAACAGGTGGTCACTGCTGATGAGCATTTTATGCAAGCTGGTTTTAGTCGCGTATGATTGCCCTTTCTATTCGCAGGCACAGCAACACAAGTTTGCTAACATCACTAACCAAAAGTTAATCATTTCAGCAAAATTTGACATCCTCGTCAAAATCTGATGTAATCACCCCCATGAAACTCGGACTCAACGGCTGCTTCCTGCCCGACAGCATGGACGACATCACCCCGGCCATGTGCCAACGGGTGCGCGACCTTGGCTTTAGCGGCATTTTTACCCGCCTGCGTAAAGACAACCCACATACTACCCCTCGGGCCAAGGCACAGGCCTTGCGGGCATTGTTGGCCGATCATGGCCTCAGCATGTTTCAGGCTACCGGCTATTGGCAAAACCTGATCACGCCCGACGAAACCGCCCGTGCCGAAAGTGTGCGCACCCTGCAAGCCGCGCTGCGGCTGGCTGGTTGGATGGGCGCACGTGGCATCGACACCGGCCCCGGCTCGATGAACCCCAACGGCCCTTGGTTCCAGCACCCCGATAATTGGAAGGCCTCGGCTCGCAAACAATTGGTGAAAAGCCTGAAGGAATGTGCGCCGGTGGCGATGGATTGCGGCGTATTGCTCAGCATGGAGGGACATCAATTGGTGACGCTTGAGACGGCTGAGATCACCGCCGAAATTTTAGATGAGGTCAATTCACCTTGGGTGACATGTGATTACGACAGCGCCAATTGGATCACACTCAAAGAGGTGTGGCACAACACCGAAGCCATCAACCAGCATTTTGATGTGCTGGGCAAGCACATTGTCAGTTGCCACGCCAAAGATGTGTGGGCCGAAGACAAATTGGCGCTGCATTTGCAAGATGGCTGCCCGGGCAAAGGCCATATCGACTTTCGCACGGTGCTCGTGCGTATGCACACGCTCTCACCCGACTACCCCATTTTGCCCGAAGGCTGCATCACCGAAGACTTGCCGCAGGTGGTGGCCTATTTTCGCGCCTTAGCCGCTGAGCTAAACATCCCAATTTTAGATTAACTCAGCAACCCATCCGCCAGCAAAATGTCACAGCTTACGATTTACGAAAATAATCTCTCACAAAAATCACAAAGCACACAAAGTTGTCTTTTATTATTTTCTTTGTGATCTTTGTGCACTTTGTGGCGAAAACAGAGCTGTGAAAAAGGTGAGGTAATATATCGTATGGATATTTCCCTACGTTTTGCTGCCCCCACAGAACGGCGAGTGGCGATTGTGACCGGCGGCGCACGCGGCATTGGCGCAGCGACGGCATTGCGCTTGGCCCAAGCTGGGCGCGATATTGTTATCGCCGATGTGCTAGACCAAGCCGCCCAAGACGTGCTGCAACAAGTTGAGGTGCTCGGCCAACGCGCCATCTACCTGCGCACCGATGTAACCGACAAAACCGCGGTTGATGCGATGGTCGCCCAAACCGTCGCCCATTTTGGGCGGCTGGATATTTTGGTGTGTTGCGCCGGTATTTTTGGCAAAGAAACGCCCTATCTCGACATCACACCCGACGTATTCGACCAAACGCTCAAAATCAATGTCTATGGCGTGCATTATTGCCACCAAGCCGCCATTCCCCACATGCTCAAAAACGGTTGGGGCCGCTGTGTCACCATCACATCGGGGGCGCGATTAGGAGCCACCCACAACACCTCATATGGTGTGTCTAAAGGTGCGGTTTGGTCACTGGTCATGGCCTTGGGCAACGCCTTCCCCAAACAAGGCGTGTTTGTGAATGGGGTCGAGCCGGGCCGCGCCCTGACCGAGATGATCATCCCGCGCTTTGACGACGCACACCTCGCCAACCCGCCGGGCGTCGCCATCGGGCGTTATTCCGATGCCAACGAAGTAGCCGAAGTGATCGAATTTTTATGCTCCGAGCGCAATACTTACACCACCGGCGCGGTATGGAGCACCAAAGGCAATTCGGGCTGGAGTTAGTTCTGTTTGGCTGCTGCCTACGCCCAATGGGCAGGAGGCAGCAGCCAGAAAATAAAATTTATGGAATACAACTATTTTGGCAATACCGGTATGCAGGTTTCGCGCCTCTGTTTGGGCGCGGCCTTTCGCAGCTATTTGTTTAATCCCAATTACGATGAAGCACACATCATCCGCACCATCCATCACGCCCTTGATGCTGGCATCAACTTCATCGACACTGCCAATTTTTACAGCTACGGCAGATCAGAAGAAACGGTGGGCAAAGCGCTCAAAGGCCACCGTGATGATGTGGTCTTGGCGACCAAGGTGCGGCAGCGGGTGCGCGACAACCCCAAGCCCAATGACGAAGGTCTATCACGCTATCACATCATGCGCGAGATCGAGCGCAGCCTAAACCGTTTGCAAACCGATCATATTGATATTTATTGGCTACACATTGTCGATGACAACACCCCAATCGAAGAAACCTTGCGTGCGCTCGACGATTTGGTGCGCTCAGGCAAAGTGCGTTATATCGGCTGTTGCAATTTTCCGGCGTGGCAATTAATCGAAGGCTTATGGCAAAGTGACAAAGCGCAATTAAATCGCTTCGTTGCCATTCAAAACCAATACAGCTTGCTCAACCGTTGGGAGATTGAACCAGACTTGGCCCCGGCCTGCAAAAAGCACAATCTTGGCATTGTGACCTACAGCCCCTTGATGATTGGCTTATTGACCGGGTTATTTCGGCATGGGCAAACGCCACCCATCGGCACACCTTGGGCTGATACTTCGCCTTACCGCGAAAAATTTGCCGACTTTATGACCCCGCAAGCCGACCAAATTGTGCAAGCACTGATCGAGATCGGCCAAGCACACGGCAAATCACCTAGCCAAGTCGCCATTCGTTGGATTTTAGAGCATGACAATATTTCATCGGTGATTTTGGGGCCAGACACCCCGGCCCATGTCGATGATGCCTTGGGCGCATTGGGCTGGCAGTTGAATGCAGATGAACGCGCCCAACTCGATACATTGTCGCGCTATGTGCCCCCCGCAAAAATTGCATAACTAAAAACATCATGCCGAAATCAATATCCAACATCCCTTTATTTTCGCGAAAAATAAAGGGATGTTGGTATCTTCTCAATATTTGGGGGCGTTCTCAAAAGACGTAATGCCGAAATCGCTATCACTTTGTGTTTTGAGGGGCTTTGCCCCTCAAAACACAAAGTGATAGCGATTTCGGCAAAAATTTGTCTTAATTTCCACTCTTTATTGAAAAGATACGAATATTAATTTTGGCAAACACCCTATATCGATCTAAGATGCATAAATTTAGCACACCCATTGCCAAATGGGCCATCATCGGAGTGGCGTTTGCCAGCATCGGCGCAAGCTGCACCCTGCAAACACCCAGCCCACCGGTCACCATCACCGCCCCCAAAGTGCCCATCGCCAACCTGCCAATTGAGTCAATCACGGTCACAGCCTTTCCAACCCTGGTTCCACCCACACCAGCCCCCGTTGCAACAATGGCGGCAACAAATGCGGCCTTGCCTACCATAGCGGCAAATGGGGCGAATGCCACCGCCACACTCATTGCCTCGGCCACGACCGTGCCCAAACTCAGCCCCACATCTGCCGTGTTGCCCATTTACGACACCCACATGCACTACAGCCAAAATTCATGGAACGATTACTCACCCGAAGCCGTGCTGAGCAAGCTCAAAAACTCGGAGGTGCGCCGCGCCTTGGTATCGAGCACCTCTGATGATGGCGGCACACTGCGCCTGTATAAACTCGATGCCGACCGCATTGTGCCGGTGTTGCGTCCATATCACGACGATATCAATTCGGGCAACTGGACCGAAAAGAGCGAAGTGCCGAGCTATTTAGAAAATAAGCTTAAGACCCCAATTTATCTTGGCATTGGCGAAATTCATCTCAATGTTGGCACTGCCGATTCAGCCATTGCCCGCAAAGCGGTGCAACTGGCAGTCGATCGCAATTTATATGTGCATGTGCATTCGGATGCAGAAACCGTGCGCAAAATATTTGCCTATGCCCCCAAAGCCAAAATTTTATGGGCACATGTCGGCCTAAGTGACCCGCCCGAAACCGCGATTCAAATGCTCGACACCTACGCCAATTTATGGGTCGATACTTCCATTCGTGAATATGACATTGCACCCAATGGCAAACTGGCCGAGCGCTGGCGCACATTGTTTATGAAGCACCCCGACCGCATCACCATCGGCAGCGATACTTGGATTCCGCAACGCTGGGCCGATTATGAAAACATCATGCAATTTAATCGTGCTTGGTTGTCTCAGTTGCCACGTGAAGTCGCTGAAAAAATTGCCTACAAAAATGCGGTGCGCTTATTTGGGGCAGGCAAAATTCACTTTCCTTAGAGATTCTCAGCCAAAGCCTCAGCTACAAATTTGCGCCGAAATTACGATCCCGTCATCTCCGTAGGAGATGACGGGATCGTAATTTCGACACCACGAAGATATTGCTTTGAAAACAATCAGACAATGATTATTTCAATGATATATTTATTGACACAAATAAAAAATAAGCTATTATTTAGCCTCAAGATAATTACATTTAACATATTATTGCATCGCTTCAAATGATCAACCTTGTTAAAGTCGATACACCAAAGCCGTTATGATATAAAGGTGAAAACATAAAAAAGCCATTGCAAGATCATGTTAAATCGTTTTTTGGATATGAGGTAAAAAAATGGCTAAATCTGCAAAAAAAAATCTAAATGTGCCAGCCCCATCAGCTCACGGGCATGGCGATAGCAAGCCTTTAACCGACATATCGCCCGCTGAAGCACGCACTACAAAACGCGATATCGAGTCACACCCGCGCGGTCGGTTTGGGCGTTTATTTCCCGATCTGCCTCCCAGTGACCTGCCGCGTGAAACACTCATTGCCCTCGGTCAAAGCATGACCGAGCATGAAGGGCAAGAGGATGACTCTGAGGTTCCGGCTGGCTATACCTATTTTGGGCAATTTGTCGACCATGACCTATCATTCGATTCGCAAGGCCCACTAAGCGCCCCGACCGGCCCCAATGAGCAACAACGCTCACCTGAACTTGAGCTAGATTCGCTGTATGGCAAAGGCCCACGAAACCCCGAAAGCCGCGATATGTATGTCGGCCCGCCAACCGAAGCGCGATTCAAAATTGGCAACACCTCGCCTTTGCCCTTCGCCCCCGCCGACCGCACCTTCCCCAACGATCTGCCGCGTGATGCCAATCGCAAAGCCATCATCGGCGACCCGCGTAACGACGAAAACCTAATTGTGGCGCAAACCCATTTGCTATTCCTCAAATTTCACAACAAAATCCTCGATATTTTGCCAACCATTCGACCAGAGCAAGACATCGCGCGACCAAATGAATCGCCGTTTGGTCGCGCCCGTCGTTTGGTGACATGGCATTATCAATGGATTGTGTGGCACGATTTTGTCAAACGCTTTACATGGGCCGGGGTGACACGCTCAATCGAGCAAGTTGGGCCAATGTTCTACCGTTTGCGCAGCGATGAACGCCCATACATGCCGTTTGAATTTTCGGTAGCCGCCTATCGCATGGGCCACAGCATGATCCGCGACGATTATCGCTATAATCGTTTTTTTCGCGATGCAACTTTAGAGCAATTATTCCAATTCACCGGCACAGGCGGTCTTGCTGGCTTGCCCACTTTGCCCAGTAATTGGATCATCAACTGGAACCATTTCTACAAGCTAGGTGGCGGCAAATTGAACAAAGCACATAAATTCGACACCAAGCTCGAAGATCCACTTTTCCATCTGCATCCCGTCCCCGGCATCCCCGGCGAAGATGTGCCCAATCCAGCGCTACACGCCTTGGCCGTGCGCAATTTGTTGCGCAGCAAACAAGTGGGATTGCCGTCGGGGCAACGAGTGGCGCAAGAAATGGGCGCTGTCATTCTGCAACCAGACCAAGTAGGCACACCCAATGCACAGGTTAACGCCAATACACCATTGTGGTATTACATCTTACGTGAGGCAGAGGTGTATGGCAACGGCGGCGTAGATTTTGGCCCGCTGCCACCAGACAAGGGCGGCTTTACCCTCGGCCCCGTCGGCAGCCGCATCGTGGCCGAGGTATTCTGGGGCTTGCTGCACAATGATTCGTCGTCATACCTGCGACAACAACCGATGTGGCGTCCCATCTTCCCTGCCGAAACACCCGGCACATTTTCAATGGCCGACCTCGTGCGGTTTGTAAACGACATTAACCCATTGGGTGACAATAGTGGGCCAGATGACGATAATGATTAACGGTCATTAAACCCGTAGAGGCGTGTC
>CAZLOF010000246.1:0-7021 GCA_964560745.1 uncultured Thermoflexus sp. | reverse complement strand
GGCAAAGCCTCTGCGCCCAAAGGCCATATAGTGATTTCGACGTAAATTTGTTTTACTTACCCCGTTTTACTGAAGACACCATCCCCGATCTACAAAACTTGATAATTGCGCATTAAGCCCTGATCTTCATGTTCGAGGTTGTGACAATGATAGACAAATTTGCCAGTGAAATCTTTAAAGTGCAAAAGCACCTTCACACGTTCACCCGGCATCAACAAAAATGTATCTTTCAAACCCTCTTCGACAAAACCAGTACGCACGGTATCATAATTTGCTTGCAACTCCGAGACCGTCAGCACCCGCTCAATTACCTGAAAATGCACACCATGAATATGAATGGGATGTGCCATGCCCATTGGGTCCATCATTTCGCCAAGGTTAAGCTTATTCACAAACTCCCATACTTCAGTCGTATTTAGCTTTACTTGTTCGTTTGGCGCAGCCACATCGCCTTCCCATTGTTTGCCATTCAAGCGCCAATTCATCATCTGATGGTCAATCTCAAACTGACGCAGTCGTGCTGCATTAATAGCATCACTCAATTTTAAACGCGGCACAACACTTAGCGCCGCCGGCAATTTATAGACCCCGCGCTGTGGATCATCACGGGTAATTTTCACTGTAAGCACCTCAAACACTTGTCCTTGCGGCACAGCATTGCTATGCATCATCATTTGCCCCATACCACCACTCGCCTGCGATTTCAAAGCCGGTGGCACTGGCACATTCTCAACCCCCTCAAACGCCAAACTAACCAGCTTAATGTTATCGCCAATTTTGCGGCTACTAAAATCCACAAATAGCTCAACACGCTCGCCCGGCGACAACATCAGATAATTGCGTTGTAATGGCTTATCCAACAAACCGCCATCGGTTCCAATCACAATCAATGGCGCGCCATCATTCCAAGCCAATTTGTAAATACGCGCATTGCTGCCATTCAACACCCGCAAACGATAAGCCCGCGTTGCTAAATCTAGCTTGGCTTCAGGCTGCCCATTCACCAAAATCCTATCGCCAATAAAGCCCATCATTTGCTCCATCATGCCGCCGCCCAAATAACGTAATTGGTTATTCGCATCAAAAGTGCGGTCTTGCAACACCAACGGCACATCAAACTCACCAGCGGGTAAATTTAGGGCTTGTTCTTCATCGTCATTTACGATAAACATGCCAGCCAACCCGCGATAAACTTGCCGAGCTGTGTCGCCATGCGGATGTGGGTGAAACCAATAAGTGCCAGCCCGATCTGTCACCTCAAATTCATAGGTATAGGTGCTATTAGGGGCAATGGCAATACGCGGATGCCCGTCCATATCTTCGGGCAAATGCAAACCATGCCAATGCACAACCGACAATGCATTTTTATCTGGCAATTGGTTGCTAAAACGCACCCGCACTTTTTGCCCACGCCGCACCCGAATGATCGGCCCAATGCTGCTATTGGGCAACATCGTTACCACGCTATTGTCGCCTTTCAGCACCTGCCCTTCATATCGCCATACCTGCGTAGGCTTGCCCGGCAGCAGCGCCACATCCGTTTGAATGGTCCGCAGCGCAATATCAACATCAGCGGCAAAGGCTTCGTTAAGCGCTCGCCCCGGATGCGCCTTCATTTCCATTGGCTTAGCCGCGCCAGCCCCCATATTGCCATGATTCATACCCATCATGGGTTGTGTAGCTGTAGTTGCACAACCAGCCAAAAATAAGACACTGCTTGAAACAGACGTGCGCAATAAACGCCGTCGTGTTATAAAAAATTTCTTCATCATCATCCTCACTAAGCTGCCTCGATCAAAGGCAGCGCTAATTATTTTGATCGTGCAACCTTATAGAAGCGCAAAAAACAAGATTCCACCAAAGGCAGCATGATCCTTATTGATTATTTTTAGAAAAGTGAAGAATTATTTTGGGGGCGGCAACGGCACACGAAACACAAATGCCAAAGATTGAAAGGTCTGCAATACGACATGCCCAAGCGGCACAATGCCCGATGCAATAAAAGGGAAGATACACAACAACATCGGCGACGAAGCAAACACACATGGGCTAACTTGGCTATGTATTGGTGGCTCTTTTTCATGGGAATGAGGGTGCTCATGCATCCCATTCATCGCTAAGTCACCCATCATCATCTCATGATGAAACGGCACAGCATGAGCGACTATCTGAATCAACAACACAGATAACAAAATTACATGCAAAATCTTGTATTTTGCAGCAAATTTCATAAGGTTATATAGATGAGCAACAACCCTCAACCTATTTAAACGCATTACATGCCATCCCCCCGGTAGGGATTAAGATTGTAACACTTTGCCAAAATCTCTTGTCAATTTACGCTAATTGGGCGCAGCAAAACACAAGATGCCATCTAACACACCCTCAATTACTTTATTGGTGCGTTTTTGCAAGGTCTCTCGATCAAGGTTTAAAAAGCCCAGTTCAATAATGGCGGCGGGTGTTTGAGGGGCAATTTTACGAAAAGCGTGATAATTCGTCATGTCATGCGTAATTGTGTTTGAGTTCCATTTCAAACCGGTCGATTTACCATAACGATCACGCAAACAAGCTACTAATTTATCTTCAATAGCTGGCACAGCGCTTAACTCTGAACGCGCTACCTTAAAACCGGTCAATAAATCGTTGTAATAAGTGCATGAATCAGCATGAATTGAAACAAAAACGCTACTCTCATAGCCATCTAAACGGGGATCAAATTCGTCTAAAATATCAACTGCATACCCCCGCGCCCGCAATTGCGAGGCCACCGCCACCGAAACCTGATAAACCAACTCGGCTTCGGTATATCCATCGGCACAAACCGACCAGCTATCATTACCCCGATGCCCACTCACAATCCCCACCCGCTTTTGGTTTGCTGGCGCTACGCCTGCGGGCGCAGCTAAATTTGGAGTGGCGCTTGCACGTGGCGTAACCCGCACCTCGTTGCTCGGCAACGCGCTACTAGGCCGCCCCGAAATAAACGCCCGCAACGCGCCCCAATTACTCCCCAATGCCACCCCAACCAACAACATTACCACCCCTAACACCACCAAACCAAAAACAACCTGCAACATAGGTGAAATTGGCACACTGGCTTGCGGCGCTGTCGCTGAAGGCGCGAAGCGACGTAATGAAGGGCGCACCATCTCATCAGGCTCAGGCGGTGGGGCTGATTGGGTAGGTATGCTGGGTTTAGGCGCTTTGGGTTTAGCGTCTGCCGGACGGCTCAGCCGCTCCGTACCACGCACCGCGTGATCACGGCGTGTGGCCTGAGATCGCTTTAGTCTATCGCGATGCGAATCTTCATGAGGGGACTGTGTCATCGGTCGATCACGCTACTATACTTCAAGCGCGCCAAAATAAATAGAAACTTTGGCTAAATATTACCCTAGAAACATTAAAATAAAATAGGGGGCATAATCTTAAAACCTAAGCTACTCCTTCATGTATAATTTGCCGCCCATGAAAAGGGCTAGTGCGAAAAGAATTCTGCTTGTACAGGGCGGTAATGGTGACTCAGTTGGCCCGATATTAGAACAACATGGCTATGGTGTTGCTTGGGTTCGCACAGTTAAAAATGCTCAATCTCTTTTAGAGAAGCAACTTGCAGCGTTGGTGATCATTGATGTACCATCGGTGTATGGGGGCGTTGAAAAACTATGCTTATCGATCAAAAACACATTTAAATTACCTATTATTTTGATGGGATCAGATGAAATTGGTCCCGAATCAAATAGTGAAGATATACTTGCTGCCGCCGGCATTGCAGATGCGTGTTTACAACGCCCGCTACAATTACGGCGACTTTTATCTCGAGTCGAAAAACTTATGCCAGAAGGTCAAGGCCCCGAACTAATCTGCGGTGATATCGCATTCTATCCATCCGATGGAATGGTTCGCAGAAAATCACAGGAACACTATCTCAACCCCAAGCTAACAAAGCTATTAACTTTGTTTATGCAACATACAGGGGAACTCATCACCCGAAAACGGCTAATGAACCAAATTTGGGACACCGATTTTATGGGTGATACACGCACATTAGATGTCCACATTCGTTGGCTGCGCGAAGTCATCGAAGAAGACCCCACCCATCCGGTCTATCTTCGCACAGTCCGTGGGCAAGGTTATCGCTTCGAAAACCCAAGCATGCGCCAAAAAGATTTAGCTCAATAAACAGTGGGAAGTAAAACAAGTGTTCTCCTAACGCACGGTCATTTCGTATATAAAATGATTATGCGTTAGGCATTAGGTCTTTTGGGGATACCCCGAATTATTACAAAGACACAAAAAATATTTTACAAATTAGAAATAAGCAATGATGACTAAAGCTTAACCGCCGGTTGTGTGCATCATTGGTAATTTTTAATTGACACTCATGAATATCATCGTTACCGGTTCCATTGCCTACGACTACTTAATGTCGTTCCCGGGTTCGTTAGGCGAACAAATTATGCCCGACCAACTTGAGCGTTTGAGTTTGAGCTTTTTGGTCGATACCATGGACAAACGCCAAGGCGGCTGTGCCCCCAATATCGCATACACGTTGGCATTGCTAGGTGAAAAACCGCGCCTGATGGGCAGCGTCGGGGTCGATTTTGGTGATTATCGCCAATGGCTCGAATCAGTTGGGGTAGACACCAGCTTGGTTGCGCTGAGCAAAGATAAATTTACGGCTTCATTTTTTTGCACCACCGATCAAAAAAATTGCCAAATCGCCTCATTTTATGGCGGAGCCATGACCGATGCCCACAAGTTGTCGATTAGCAAAATTAAGCCAAAGCCCGACATCGTCATTATCTCGCCCAACGACCCAGCCGCAATGTTGAAATATGCGGATGAATGTCGGACTAAGAAAATTCGCTTTATTTTCGACCCCGGGCAACAAGTGGCGCGTTATTCTGGCGAAGAACTAAAGAAAGGCATACTCGGTGCAAATATTGTCATCTGCAACGATTATGAATTTGGCCTCATTCAAAACAAAACAGGGCTGAGCGAAAGCGATATTTTAGAACAATCTGAGGCGCTTATCGTCACATTAGGAGCCAAGGGGTCGATGGTGCTAACCAAAGACCAGCGCTATGATGTCATCGCCGTGCCCGAGAATCATGTGGTTGACCCCACCGGCGTGGGTGATGCCTTTCGCGGTGGCCTGCTTAAAGGGATTGCGATGGGGGCCGATTGGGTAACTTGTGCCCGCATTGGCAGCGTTGCCGCCACTTATGCGCTTGAGCATGTTGGCGGTCTTAGCCATAAATATACGTTAGCGGCCTTCAAACGCCGTTATCACAAACATTTTGGCAAAGCCGACGACTACTCAATTCTTAATCTGAGTTAAAAGTGCAAAGTAAAAAGTAAAAAGTGCAAAATAGTGAAAAACGGCAAAATTCACTGTTTTTTACTTTCCACTTTCGACTTTCCACTTTCTACTACATTATCACGATTCGCAGGTCCGGTCGTTCGCCGGTTTCCCTGCAACCTGGAGTCCCGGTTTATGTCGTGAACCGTGTCTTTTTAATTAAAAGACCAAACAATCTACTAAAAATAAATAAAAATGCAAATTGCCTCATTCACTATCTGTCATCAAACTATGCTTGGTGACAGATAGTGAATGAGGCGAAAACCACTTTTTACTTTTAGTAAAACAACAAAGAACAAAAAATAAACCGAGGTAAAAATTATGGATTTCGATGTAAAAGACCCTAGCTTAGCTGCCCAAGGCCGCTATAAAATTGAATGGGCAGAAAGTCAAATGCCCGTGCTCAAAGCCATTCGCGAGCGTTTTGCCAAAGAGTTGCCCCTCAAGGGCCTCAAGGTATCGGCTTGTTTGCATGTCACCAGCGAAACCGCTGGCCTGATGCGCACCTTGCAAGCCGGTGGCGCCGACATTGTGTTGGCCGCCAGCAACCCGCTCAGCACCCAAGACGAAGTTGCCGCTTCGTTGGTAGTAAATGACGAAATGCCGGTCTACGCCATTAAGGGCGAAGACAATGAGACTTATTATCGCCACCTTAACGCCGCGCTCGATCATCACCCACAAATGACAATGGACGACGGCTGTGACTTGGTGAGTGTGTTACATAAAGAACGCCCAAATCAAGTGCCTGAAATTTTGTGTGGTACCGAAGAAACCACCACCGGCGTTATTCGCTTGCGTGCGATGGCGCAAGACGGAGCACTCCGCTTCCCCGTCTTGGCAGTCAACGACAGTATGACCAAGCACCAATTTGATAACCGCTATGGAACCGGCCAAAGCACACTTGACGGCATCATCCGCGCCACCAACATCTTGTTGGCAGGTCGCACCCTCGTGGTAATCGGCTATGGCTGGTGTGGTCGTGGTGTGGCTTCGCGCGGCAAAGGCATGGGTGCGCATGTTATCGTCACCGAAGTCGATCCGCTCAAGGCGCTCGAAGCCGTGATGGATGGTTTCCAAGTGATGCCATTGGCACAAGCCGCAAAAGTTGGTGATATTTTTGTCACCGTTACCGGCAACAAAAACGTCATCGACGGCGAGCACATGGCGGTGATGAAGAGCGGCGCAGTGGTCTGCAACAGCGGTCACTTTAACGCCGAGATCAATATTCCTGCGCTCAAAGCCATGAGCGTTGGCGAGCCACGCAATGTGCGCCCCTTTGTTGAGCAATACACCACCAAAGATGGTCGCCAAATCAACATGTTGGGCGACGGTCGCCTCATCAACTTGGCTGCCGCCGAAGGCCACCCGGCTGCTGTGATGGATATGTCCTTCGCCAACCAAGCCTTGGGTGCAGAATTCATGCTGAAGAACTTCAAGACCCTCAGCCCCAATGTCTACACCATCCCCGAAGCCATTGACCGCGAAATCGCCCGCCTGAAACTGGCAACGATGGGCGTGTCGATTGACTTGCTAACTAACGAGCAAACCAAATACTTGGCAAGCTGGGACGAAGGAACCTAAGAATTAATGGTTAATGGTTAATGGTTAATGATGCATTATTCATTGACCATTGATCATTAACCATTGATCATTAAC
>CAZLOF010000245.1:640-7039 GCA_964560745.1 uncultured Thermoflexus sp. | reverse complement strand
GTCAAGCCCCTTGACGCTTAGAAGTGAAATCTGGGGAGAAAGGTTGGCGAGAGTGAAATCGGCGAAACCGCATTTTTGAGCCTTTTTTAATATAATTCAAGTTTAAGGCTGAAAATATAGGCTTTGATAGGGTTACTCGTGCTCTGTTAATTACATTTGCAAAACGCCTGATAACTCACGTGCGCCGGTATCGTGATACCCAAGGCGGGTGGCAAGCTGTTGCGAAGTGATATTGTCGTTGGCGGTAATATAAATGGGCATACGCCCCATCTCTAATAAATGGGTTGAAAGTGCCGAAACCACCGATTTGCCCAAGCCACGCCCACGTACCCGTTCATCTACCCGCACAAACACTTCGGCAAAATCTGCCGATATCCAATTTACCCCCGCCTCAGCCGCTGGGCTTTCATCGCGGGCGCGAATGATGGCGCGGGGCTTGCCATCGGGGGTGCGAATCATTTGCACTAGCACATTGGGCACGGCCTGCAAATCTGCGGCAGCCAAGGCATAAATATGGCCGATCACTGGTGAGTAAATTGTAGCCACACTTTCAAGGTCGGGACGTAGCCTTGGTGTAATGCTAAATAAATATTGCCGCCCACGAATCAAGGCTTGCCGCAATGTGTCTTGTAGCCGCTGGCTATCATCGCCATAGGCTACCACTAATGGGCGAAACAAGTCCATGCCAGTTTGACAATGCGCCACGACTGTATCGATGCGGCGGGCAGCATTGTTTGCGGTAAACAGCTTTGTTTTTCGCACATCATGCCTCATCACAAAATAGCTAAGTTTGGCATATTCTGGGGTGTTGGGCCATTGAAAGGCAGAAGCAATATTAGGGCGAAGTTGGCTGATGTCGGGCATAGTTAATGGTGAATAGTATATACTGCCTCTCTCTTATGCCATTAACCCTTACTCAATCCGTTGTCAATTATGTGCGTTCACTAGCCGAAATTTCATTGGCGCGATGGCTACAGTTAATCGCAGGCTTATTTTGTTTTGCCGTTGGCATTGCCCAATGCAAAACTGCTGACATTGGTTTGGGGCCATGGGATGTGTTTGCCGATGGGATCAGCAAAACGCTTGGTTTGTCATATGGCACGGCCATTATGGTGGTTGGTTGGCCGCTGTTGTTGCTGTGGATTCCCTTGCGTCAGCGGCCCGGCATCGCCACTGTTGCCAATATTATGCTGATCGGCAATTTTGTCAATGTGGTGTTGCCATTGTCGCCGCAATTTGAAAACCTTGCCATTCGCATCACCCAATATTTGCTTGGCATTGTCATTACTGGCTTTGGCACAGGTTTATATGTGGGGGCACGGCTTGGTACTGGCCCGCGTGATGGCCTGATGATGGGCCTCACCCGCGTGACCGGCTGGAGTGTGCGCACCGCCCGCACCTGTATTGAGGTTGTGGTGCTTACCCTAGGTTGGCTGATGGGCGGCGGTGTTGGCATTGGCACAGTGCTCACCGCCTTATTTATTGGCCCTGTTATTCAGTGGTGGTTTCGGGTGATGAAGTTGCGAGCGAAATAATTTTTATCGAATGTCCTGAATTGCAAAAAAGTTTTCAGGCACAAACAAACTGCCCTCGGTTGTGCCTTGTGGCGAAATTTGGCGCAGGCGGCGCGTTAATTCAGGCGCAGTAAGTTTGCCTTCAAAAGCGGCGCGAAATGCCTTGGCGACTTGGGTCACTTGCTCAGCCGATTCATGCACAAACTCAAGCCGATAATGCACCACCCCAGCCGCATGCAATGCATCAAGATGCACACTGGCTTCTTGTGCCTCAGCCCCAAATACCGTATTTCGACAGCCCACGTCGGCCATCACTGGGTGCACACGCCCGCTTACATCACGCAGCGCTACCCGATGTTTTTCACATGGGTGTCCACAATCTTTGTAGCTGGTGCCAGCCGACAAAAAGCGGCAAAACACACAATGCTCAGTATGAAACACCGGTAAATGATGATAGGCGATCACCTCAAGTTGATCACCGCCAATATCTTGTGCCAAATCAGCAATTTGGGCCGCGTTTAGGTCGTGGGTGGGGGTGATTCGGCTTAGCCCCAAGCCCAAAAAGGTTTGGGCGGTCAGAGCATTGGCGGCATTTAAACTAAAATCACCGATTAGGTTATTACATGGCTTAAAGCGCTCTAAGCGCTTCGGATCGTTATTATCGGCTGTTTCGTCATTTTGCAGGCTTTGCAGCAAGCCAAGTGACCGCACCACAATATCGCAATCGAGCTTACGCAAAAAATTGATGATGCGCTCTTCGTTTGGCTTCAACACGCGCGGGCTGGCGACACGTGCCACAATGCCAGCGGCTTGCACCTGCTCAACCGCTGGGCGCAGGCCATACAATTCTAAATAATCGAGTGTGATACTGGCCGGGCGGGTTGCAATGGCGGCCTCAAGTTGATCGGGAGTGCGCACCAGCAAATGTAGTTGTGGCGAGGTTATTGCTGTGCTACTCAATTTTGGCTGTACTTGGCGTTGGGCTTGTGACAATACCTGCAATGGCTCATGAATTGTTAGCGGGCGTACTTGGCCTTGCATCGCCGATAATTGTTCCACTGCTTGCCGACGCAGGTCATTGAGCAACGAATTGGCGGCAAAAGGCCGTCCTTTTACGTCTAAAGTCAGCGCGGTTAATTCATAAGGCGTGTTGCCCAATCGCCCCAATTGTTCGCGCACCAGCCGTTCATCAATGGCTTGGCGGGCCGCTGTTGCCAGCGGCATCGCCGATTGCACAGTGACTTGTGTTTCAGAGAAATCCGATTTCTTTAAGAAATCGGATTTCTGAAATCGATCGATCAACGCCATCGTCAAAATCAGCGGTTGGCCTTCGTGCGCGGTTACGTGCATTTGCACCGGCTGTTTGTGAATGGGCGTGGTGGCCTGTGTGAAAGGCTTGGCGACGCGGTCGAGGTCGTGATCGTGACTGCGCCACACCCAATCGCCGACCCGAATGCGTACGCCATTGATGGCCCCATTTGCAAAACCCAGCCCCAACTGCCCATGACGCAAAGGGGTAATGCTATAAATACGCCCGCCTTCTTCGGCTTCTTGCGGGCTGCGCCAGTCGGCGGCATCAAACACAATGCCATCCCCTAACTTAAGCGGTGCAATCTGTTGATTGGCATCGGGTGCGATGACAATGCGCACGGTTGCGCCGTCTAACCCAAATTCGACCCGCACCACGCGCCCCATCAACACCCCACGATGCCGAGGCGAACGCGCATTAACCACCGTTTGATGGTTCGTGCCACTGACAAAATGTGCCCCCAAGCCGCGTGAATAGACTTGCTCAAGTTGCAATTTGTCGGCAGGGGTGAGGCTGGGCGGCAAATTGGTCCATGCCTCGTCAACTGCCTTGCGATAGGCTGCCGTTGTCAGTGCCACATAATTGGCCTCTTTATAGCGTCCCTCGATCTTGAGCGACGAGATGCCCAATTTGACAATCTCAGGCACATATTCTATGGCGCATAAATCTTCAGGCGAGAGCAAATAACGCGCATCCGCTAACGGTTTTTGCACACCATCAACGATCATGTCGTAGGGCAGGCGGCAAGCTTGGGCGCATTTGCCACGATTGGCGCTGCGTCCGCCCCACGCCTCTGACGAAAAACATTGCCCCGAATAAGACACACACAACGCCCCATGCACAAACATTTCTAGCTCACAATCGGTTTGCTTGCGAATCGCTCGAATATCGTCGAGCGAAAGTTCACGCGCCAGCACCACCCGCTGCACCCCAAAACGCTGCGCCAACTTCACGCCTTCGGCGCTGGTGATACTCATTTGGGTGCTGCCATGCACCTCAAGCCCGGGCGCAATTTGTTTGGCAAGTTTGGCAATGCCAACATCTTGCACAATAATGGCATCGGTGCCCGCTTTGGCGATGGCAGCCAGTGTTTTGCTGGCTTCGGCCAATTCATGCTCAAACACCAACGTATTAAAGGTGAGGTAGCCGCGCACCCCGCGTTGGTGCAGGGTGCGCATCACGGCGGGCAGTTCATTTAGCTCAAACCCAACTTTGGCGCGGGCGGTAAAATGCTGTAAGCCAAAATAAATGGCATCGGCTCCCGCCTCAATGGCGGCATGCATTTGCGGCCAGTAACCGGCCGGGGACATAATTTCGGGTTTTTGCTGCACAGCCTACGCCTTCACCGCCGCCAACACATCACGCACAATGTTATCGGTGCTAATGCCTTCACCTTGACCCTCATAATTGAGCAAAATGCGATGTCGTAGCGCCGCTGGCGCAATGGCCCGCACATCGTCAATGGCGACATTAAAGCGCCCATTGAGCAAGGCTAACACACGTGCCCCCAAAAGCAAGGCTTGTGCCCCACGGGGGCTGCTGCCGAAGCGTACATATTTTTTAATCTGTTCGGTGGCATCGGCATTTTCGGGGTGGGTGGCGGCCACAATGGCAGCGGCATAGCGATTTACTTGCGCGGCAGCGGGCACTTGGCGGGCAAATTGCCCCATCTCGATCAAGGTTTTGCCATCGGTAATATGATGGGCGCGGCTAATTTTGTCGCTGGTGGTGTTTTCGATAATGGTGGTCAACTCGTTGGTGTCGGGGAACATCACATTGAGTTTGAACATAAAGCGGTCGAGCTGGGCTTCGGGCAATGGGTAAGTCCCTTCCATTTCGATCGGGTTTTGGGTGGCTAGCACGAAGAATGGTGGCTCGACCCGATAAGTGCGCCCCAATACTGTGACTGTGCGCTCTTGCATGGCTTCGAGCAAAGCCGATTGGGTTTTGGGTGTGGCGCGGTTAATTTCGTCGGCCAAAATCAAATTGGCAAAAATGGGGCCAGCTTGAAAACGAAATGCGCGTTTGCCGTCGTCGCGCTCCTCCAAAATGTCCGTTCCGACAATGTCGGCGGGCATCAGGTCGGGGGTGAATTGGATGCGCGAGAAACGCAAATCTAGCGTTTGTCCGAACGCCCGTACGAGTGATGTTTTTCCCAAGCCGGGCAGTCCCTCTAACAACACATGCCCGCCAGAAATGACGGCAATCATGGTATGGCGTATGACATCGGTTTGGCCGATGATGACGCGAGCAACTTCGCTTTCAATTTTCTTGGACAGGTCAATAAATTGTTCTGGGGTCATTTCGATTTTAGATTTTGGGGTAGCTTCTAAATAAACAGCGGTAATTTATACTAAGAAAGGCTCAAAAATGCGGTTTTCGCCGATTTCCCTATCCCCCTTCAAGCAATTGCTTGAAGGGGGATAGGGAAATCGGCAGTTCCTCTATTTTTAACCTTGCTTGGTATTAAAAGACATAATGCCAAAATTTACTTTACCACTCATTATTAAGAAGAACCATGTTGAATTTACGATTTTAGCTTTATCTAAATCGTAAATCATAAATTTAAAGAACCTTTATTTTGACATACATTTGTGTGCCAAATAATTTGCCGTTAGGGGCGCGTAATTGCCATGTGCTCGAATAGGTGTCTGGCTCTTTGGGTGCAATGAAAGACATGGTTAAATCGAGCTGACCATTGCGTGGCGTGGCGAGGATGGATACATTGGGCACAGCCCCCATTTTGCTGCCTTGCACAAACACCAACTCAAAGCCATCGCCCCAATCGCAGGCGCTGGTGTTGCGCACCCGCCATGTTTTAATAAAGGTGCTGCCTGCTGCAATGACGGTGTTGTCGGGAATATTAACATCGGCGACAAACGCAGCGTTCAGGGCGCAATTGGGGTTAAATATTGCGGGGGTGCTGGTGGCAGGTTTGGTGGCGGTGGGTTCGGGGTTTGGGCGAAGAGGGCGGCCTTCAATCAAAATTTGCACTGTCGCCGCATCACTTTGGGCATTTAATGTGTCAAATGCCACAATACTCAGCAACGCTGTACCCACTTGTGTTGCGGTAAAGCTTATTCTTGGCGAAAAGGTGTGCGCTACTTCGTTATTAATCTGGCTGGCAATCACTTGGCCGTTATTGCGCAATTCAATGCGCTTAATACCGACATCTGAGGCAGCAGCCACATATAACGTAATGGTTTCGCCGACCATAGCGCGTGTGCCGTTTGGGGGGGATAACACAGACACCACAGGTTTTGTGGCGGGTTGTGCTTGGCTACACCCAATTAACATGAGTGCAAACAAAGCGGCGAACAACGGATTTAGACGATACAACTTTATCGATTATATCCATTAACCGTTGTGAAATTGGTTAAATATGACGTTAAAGTCGGGATTGACGCTTACGTTAGATACACGTTGCCCCTGTGGTTACCCAACGCCCATCTTTAAATTCATAACATTGGCAAAACTCCGAAGTTCGCTCTAGGCGCAGGCCTCCGCTAAATTTAAGATAAGTGAAATTGGTGCGCACACAGCGTGTTTGGGCTGATACATTGGGATTGTTGCTTG
>CAZLOF010000245.1:0-630 GCA_964560745.1 uncultured Thermoflexus sp. | reverse complement strand
GGTCAGCGCGATGCCGATATTGCGTGGTTCTCGAATCATCCACAAACGTGCCTCGCGGGTGGGGTCATTGGCATTAATAACAAAGCCATCGCTGAGGGCCAAATATCCCACTAACCCTAATAATAGCGGCACGCCTAATGCAAAGACAGTGACACACCCAACCCCTAATCGTTCTAGCCAAATTCGTCGCATAAATAAGATGTAATGCACCTTTTCAATAATGTGTGTAACACAAGTTTGCGCCTAAATCACAATGTCTACGTCCTTGTATAAGGACGTAGACATTGTGATTTAGACATTGCCTCTTTTTAAATTTATGTTGTTTATTGAGAAGATCCGAAAATTACTCCAACCGCACCAATAATCCCTAGTATAATCGATGGGCTAATTTGTCTTTTAGCGGTTTTATAATACAGCTAATCGAACAAATTTATGGGGATGTGTCGAAATTGGCAGACGAGCATGACTTAGGATCATGTGCCGTAAGGCGTGTGGGTTCAAGTCCCACCATCCCCACCTTTGATTTTGGATTTTAGATTTTCATACTAAGAAAGACCCAAAAATAGGGTTTTTGCCGACTTCACGATCCCCCTTCAAGCATAGCTTGAAGGGGGATCGTGAAGTCGGAAG
>CAZLOF010000244.1:0-7039 GCA_964560745.1 uncultured Thermoflexus sp. | reverse complement strand
TCAGCCCAGTCTGAGGCGGTCTTGACTTTTCGGTCTGGCGAGACCGAACGTGCGCTGGCGCTTGGCCCCGAGCCAGCAAAACTTGCCCTGCTAATTTCACCCATCGAGCGCAAACCTGAAAGCATCAATGCATTAGGCATCGTGCAAGCCTTTGCGCTGCCCAGTGGGCGCGTCATTACCGAAACAGCCATTCGGCCTAATCTGGTCATCGAAGGGGTTCACATCAATATCGCCCCTAGTTATGGGGCGGTGATCGCAGCCCGTTATCAACCCGGCAATATGTGGGTGTGCTTGGGGGCATTGATTGCATTGTTGGCATGGCTGGGCTGTTGGCGTTACCCCATGCAGCGCATCGTGGCGCGGCTGCATACGCCCGATTGGACTGAGTTTTATGCCAGTGGGCGACAGGTTGTGCAAGTGATTCGTGATGTGGCTGGATAATTAATTTTCACCAACATTCGGCGTATTCTTAATGGGGCTTAGGGCTGTTGTTTGTTATTATCTATTTCAGTTATAAATACATGGATAGATTAATAGACAATGACAATGCCCAAACGAAATTCACTCGACCTGCTTGTTTTGCTCAATTTGGCCTCGTTGGCCGTGATTGTGCATACGCCGATGCTTGCCGATTTACCTGATGCGATCCATGTTGCATTTTCATCATTAATGGTGTTTGTATTGCCCGGCTATGCCTTGGCAACCGCTATTTTTGATGGCTCAGAACGATCTGGCATCGAGCGCACCTTAATGATTGTAGGGCTGAGTTTTGTCATTATTGTGCTGGGGGCGGTATTGCTGCACTTTTTGCCTTGGGGGCTGCAACGCTGGACATGGATGTTGCTGCTATATGCCATTGTGGTCATAGGTTGTGCCGCCACCGTCTATCGCCGCGGAGGCGTTCTCATCAAATTTCCCGATTTAGATCAGGCCTTAACGCTGATTAATGTGTCGGCCCTTATCAAGGCTGGCATGTTTGTGGTGGCGGGTGGCATTGCGATTAGCGCATTATGGATGGCTCGCAGCGCCGAGGAATATGCTAACCGCTTTGAGCATACGCCCTTCACCCAATTTTGGATGTTGCCGACCCCAAATGAAGCTAACAACATCGCGGTAAAAATTGGAGTACAAAGTAGTGAATCAAACCCAGTGGCCTATCGCTTGCAAATTAGTATTGATGGCAAAGCCGTGTTTGAAAAGTCTGACTTAAAGCTTAACCCGGGTGAACGTTGGGAACGCACGATTACGATTGCTACGCCCGCAGCCAATGCCAACAAAGCCCCCGGCATCGCCGAAGCACGACTTTTCCGCACCATCGATCCACCCGACCAAGCTTATCGTTGGGTCAGAGTAAATCTTAATTAATTACAAATTACAAATTGCCAATTGTTTCGCATCAATTCGTAATTTGTAATTTGTAATTCGTAATTTCAATGAACTCACTTAAAACTTGGCTATACGCCAACCGATCATTGCTCACCAACGCTATGTCACTCATCGGCACAACCGGCGTCAGCTCGGTGATGGGTTTTGCTTTTTGGTGGGTTGCCGCCCGTTATTTTCCGCGTAGCGAGGTTGGCTTTGCCTCGGCGACTGTCTCGGCCATGATGTTTTTGGGCGCAATGGCAAAATTTGGCGTGGGCGCGTGGCTAATCGGCCAACTATCACGCCAGCCCGCCAAAACCAAATCGTTGTTATTTACTGGCGCATTGGTGAATGGGGTGCTCGGCTTAACGTTTGGCGCAGCCTTCGCCCTGATTGCGCCGCTGACCTCGGCAGATTTTGCCCCCTTATCGACCCCGCTTAATCTGATTTTGTTTGCCATCGGCGTGGCGGTTTGTGCCATTGCTTTTGTGATGGATGAGGCCGTGATTGGCCTATTGCGCGGCGATGTGCAATTGACGCGCAATATTTTCTTTGCCGCCGCCAAGCTTATTTTGTTAGCTGGCGCTGGGCTGTTGGTCATCGGCATCGGCGGCTTAGGCATTTATAGTTTGTGGTTTTGCTGCGAAATAGCCTCGTTGCTATTTTTATTTCGCTTGCCCGCCCTGCGTGACCGCAGCACCCCCATTCGCATCGATGGCGAATTGTTGCGCGGCTTGGGCAAGGGCGCAGTGGCGCATCATATGACCAACCTTGCCTTCGACTCACCCAAAACCCTCATGCCGGTGTTGGTCACCATGTTGCTCTCGGCAGATACCAACGCCAGTTTTTATGTGGCATGGATGATCATCGGGTTTGTGGTGTTGTTGCCCGCCGCGCTCACCTCGGTGTTGTATGCGGTTGGGGCCGCCCAGCCAGCCCTATTGCGCCAAAAAATGCGCACCACCTTGCTGGGGTCGGCGCTCACCGCCAGTGGCGCGTTTGTGGGCATCATGCTCACGGCAGATGTGGTGCTTGGCTTATTTGGCAGCGATTATGCCCGCCAAGCCGCGCCAGTGCTACGGCTGCTCACTTTGGCCGCGTTTCCACTCATCATCAAATTCCATTATCTTGCCATCAACCGCATCTATGACCGCCTCGCTGCCAGTATACCGGTCTTGCTTATCGGCGTTGTGCTCGAGCTATCGTTTGCCGTCATCGGCGCACGCACGGCTGGCCTCATTGGTCTGAGTGCCGGTTGGGTGTTGGCCAATTATCTGCAAGTTATCTTCATGGTGCGCCCCGTCATCAATGCCTATCGCGGTGAACCGCAGATTGAAAATTTAAAATTGAGAATGGAAAATTAAAAAAGTGGTTTTAGAAATTGGGTTTATTTGAGAAACCTGTTTCCTCCCGTCAATTTTAAATTTTAAATTCTCAATTTTTAATTTAAAATTCTCCCATGACAACACTCCCCCACGATTACGCCGAGCGTGTTTACGCCGGTTGGTTAGCCAAATGTATTGGTGTGCGTTTTGGCGCACCCACCGAAAGCCTGTGGTACCGTGATATTAAGGCCTTGTTTGGCGAATTAACTTATTACTTGCAAACCGATCCGCGCATATTTCACCCCGATGACGACCTGACCGTGCCATTGCTTATGCTACGCACACTCGATGATTATGGCGATGACCCGACAGTAGCGCGTTTTGGCGATGTGTGGCTAAACAATATTGCCGATGGGCGTGGCACATTGTGGTGGGGCGGCTATGGTATTAGCAGCGAACACACCGCCTATATGAATTTGCAGGCTGGTATCGCT
The DNA here is from genome assembly GCA_964560745.1 of uncultured Thermoflexus sp. Lineage (GTDB taxonomy): Bacteria > Chloroflexota > Anaerolineae > J036 > Brachytrichaceae > AQU-03. Next base: position 3,855 of record CAZLOF010000244.1, on the reverse strand, counting down.
GCTCCGCTGAGTGGCGCCATTGCCACCAATGGCCCGGTGATCGCCCAACAAATTGGCGGGCAAATTTTTAGCGACACGTGGGGCCTCATTTGCCCAAACAACCCAGCCCGCGCTGCCGAATTGGCTAAACGCGCCGCCGAGGTCAGCCACGACGGCTGGGCTGTGCATGGGGCCATGTTTATTGCGGCAATGGATGCCATCGCCTTTAGCGCCAAAAATGTGCGCGAGGTGATCGAGGGTGCGCTCAAACACATCCCCGCCGATTCACGCTATACCCAAGTGGTGCGCGAAGTGATGGCGTTTTACGATGCCAACCCAACCGATTGGCATACTTGTTACGACTGGATCTATCATCATCACGGCTATCACCATTATCCGGGGCATGTGCATGTCATCCCCAACGCCGCGGTGTGTGTGATGTCGCTGTTATATGGTGAAAACGACTTGGTGAAAACCATGCAAATTGGCAATATGGCGGGTTGGGACACCGATTGTAATGTTGGCAATATGGCCTGCACCGTTGGTATTATGCGCGGTATCGCCGCCATCCCCGATGCTTGGCGCAGCCCGCTCAACGACTTTTTTACACTGGCCTCGCTGACGGGCAGCCGCAATATGATGGACGTGGCTAGCGCCGCCCGCGAATTCATTCGCCATGGTCATCGCCAAGCCCAATTGCCCGAACCCGCCAAACAAGCACGTTACACGTGGCAATTTGCCGGTAGCACCCAAGGCTGGGTGCCCATTAACAGCGGTTTGCATATGCAACGCCTAGCCGAAATTGTGAGCGTAGCGCAGACCAACGATGTGGCTGGCGCGAAGGGGGCCTTGCGTATCACCGTCGCCGATTTTTTTAATCGCCGCCAAATGGGGGCTTATACCCGCACCTACATTCGCCCGGCCGAGCTTGACGGCAACAATTATCAAGGCACCTTCTCGCCCAGCATCTACCCGGGTCAAACCATCACGTGCCGCATCATGGCACACCCCAATGCGCTGCCCGACCTCATCGCCAATGTGTTTGTAAAGAATGGCAATCTCGATGCCAATGATGAGACCAGCCTTGTGCAATCACCCGGCCTCAAGCTCATCCCCGGCCAATGGCAAAGCATCACTTGGCGCATTCCGCCCATGAGCGGCGCGTGTCTGTCTCAAGCCGGTGTGCTGGTCACTTGTCATCACGCGGCCAAGGCCAACGAGGCCGTGTATGTGGCCGATTTTGATTGGGGTGGCACGCCCGATTTCAGCTTCGACTTTAGCCGCGAGCGCATCGAAACCAATGGCAGCAGCCAATGGACCTATTTGCGCGGCTTTTGGTCGCTAGAGGGCGATGCCTATGTGGGCAGCGGGGTGGGGCAAAATGAGAGTTATAGCGGCGATATCGCTTGGCGCGATTACACGGCTTTTGCCAACCTCACACCCATTAATGGCGCGGCCCACATGGTGCTAGCACGGGTGCAAGGCGCAATGCGCAGCTATGCGCTGGCGCTATTGCCCGGCAAATTGGCCTTGCTCAAAAATAATCACGGCTACACCGAGGTCGCGTCTGTGCCGTTTGAATGGGTGCATGGGCAGGCCTACACCCTTGCGCTGGCGGTGAATGGAGCCGAGCTAGTGGGGGCGTGCGGCGATGTGAAGGTGCGCTGGCACGACGACACGCCCTATCTCAGCGGCATGATCGGCCTCGCCAACCAACGCGGCTGCCGCACCGCTTTTCGGGTGGTTGGGGTAGGGGCGTGATGGCTTTTTTATGCCATCATGCCCCCTTGCGTGGTCGCTCAGCCGCCGGCGTTGCTGGGGCGTTGCGGGAGCATTTTTTTCTAGGAATAAGTTAATCTTTAGCGTTTTTCTTTCGGCTTAGATTTGCGTATGTCTGCCAGTGAATTTCACGGTCTGATAAATTCAAACGTGCGTTAGCACGTTTGCCACAGGCTTTACTTGTGGTTGGGGATTAGCTTATGACGACCTTGCCCTACTTACCCATCGCCAAGATCAGGCCACTGACAAAGGGAATAAGCCAAAGAAACCAGACAAGTAAGCTAAAACGGTGAAAATTGTGAACGGCATCCTCGCGTTTCAATACTAGCACTGCCGTTGCCCATATCGCATGAACAATCATTAAGATGATCGCGGCCAGACCTGTCAGCGCATGTGAGTTAAATGAAAACGAACCCGCGATTTGACCCCTCAGGGTTGTGCCAAGCGTGTCAAAGATTAGCCCACGCCAAAAGAAAATCAAGTGCCAAGATTTTAGTCGCCCGACAATTTTCTCGCCCCATACCCCGATGGTGTAAAAGGTGAGGGCTGAAACCATAGAGAGGATTGCAATTGGTAAAAGTGACATTTTGTTATTTTTCCTTTCAATATTGATTAGTATTTTTTTGATTAGTCAATATTGACTAATGGCGTTATTATACACGGTTTCGCAAGCGGCATTCATTTATTGGGCGCCGCGTAGCTTCGTGTGCAAAATTGGCAAGTAAGGCTGTCCAAAAATCGTCTGCTTGTTCTTGCACAAATGCAATCGTCTTAAAGTAAAGGCTCAGCCTAACCCGTCATTCCCGCGAAAGCGGGGAATCTATAACGCGGGGGCATCAATTTGAGGGGATTGCCGCATTTTTCAGCTGCATCGTTATGGCTCTCCGCGTTCGCGGAGATGACGGCTTAAGCCTAAAGCTGACTTTGGGGCCGCTTTAAATTGGCAAGTGGCGCGGCCCCAAAATGGCGCTATTTGGCGGTATGATGCCCAGCTATGGCGCAAAACTACCGTGACCAAGACCTGCGCGGTCGCAACTTTGCCGGGCAAAACCTGACCAATGCCGACTTTCACGGGGCCGACGTGAGCGGCGCGGATTTTAGCGGTGCAAATTTGACAAAAGCCAACTTCAGCGGAGCCAAGCTGTATAGCGCCGACTTTACACAGGCCAACTTGCAGCACGCCGATTTTCGCCACAGCCAGTGTGGCCCACGCGGCTTGGTAGCGGCTCTGAAGGGCGTGTTTGGCTTTGCCATGTCATTTGTTCTTACGCTTATGGCGGCGTTGTTTAATCCCATTTTTTTTAATTCCATTACTAGCAGCAATTCAAGAGACAAAATCCTTGGTATTATTGTCGTTGGTATTTTCATCTCGATCTTTGCTTATATCCTTCGCAAAGGCACTAACAGCCAAATATTAACTTTAATGGCATTCGTATCTACAGTCGTAGCCGCAGCCACAGTCGCATTCGCATTAGAAAGCGCAATCATAATTGCAGTCGCAGTCGCAGTCGCATTTGCAGTCGCAGTCGCATTTGTTGGCGGAGTCGCATTCTCAGTCGCAGTCGGATTTGCAAGCGCAGTCGCAGTCGGATTTGCAAGCGCAGTCGCAGTCGGATTTGCAAGTGCAGTCGTAGCTGCGTTAGTTGTCTTGTATGTCACTTGGCACACCAAAAAGGGCGACCCCCAATTCGTCTTATTACATGATGCTGGTGTGAGGGTCGGCATCCTTGGCAGCACCCGGTTTCAACGTGCCAACCTCAGCCATGCCGATTTTGGCGATACCAATTTGCGTTTTGCCGATTTTCGCCACGCCATCTTCACCGGCACAAACTGGGCCAACGCCAAACAACTTACGCTGGCGCAATTCGACCGCGACTATCTACACACCCCCGCCTTGCGCACACTGGCGATTGCGCGAGACGGGCGTGGGCAAGTGTATGACGGGCTTAATCTGAGCGGCCTCAACTTGGCTGGGGCGCAATTGCAGGGGGGCAGCTTTGTCGGTGCAAACCTCAATTTTGTCAATTTGCGCAATGCCGATCTGAGCGCAGCGGTGCTAAAGCAAACCCAACTGGATGGCACAGACCTGAGCAATGC
>CAZLOF010000243.1:0-7043 GCA_964560745.1 uncultured Thermoflexus sp. | reverse complement strand
CAATATCACCAAGGTGCGGTCGCGTGACAACCCGCGATCAAGCATGGCTTGGGCAATGCTGCACACCTTTGCCAAGGTTTGGGCATAGGTAATGGGTTGCCACACGCCGTTAGCATCACGGCGCGACATAAAAATAGCATTGGGCGTGTGTGTGGCCCAATACAATAGTTTTTCTGTCAACCGCGTTGGGTATGCGTTTAGCGTTGTGGCTTGTTCCACCAAAGTCGTGCCATCGGCACGCGATGTAAGAATTGTCTTTACCGGCCCAAGCGTTACTGGGCGATATGGGGCTGGCATCGTCATCATGATTATTCTTCTCCCACCTTCTTGGCTTGTTTGTTTAAAAATTGGTTCATACGAGCCTTGGCTTCGGCAGAATCTTGGGCGATGCCCGCCATCAACGATTCGACCAATAGCCCTTGCTCTTGGCTCATTTCGGCGATACGCGGCAAAACATGGGTAATGGCAAAATTGGTGGGGCGGGTGTTCTCGGCGATTTTATTCGCCAACGCAATCGCCTTGCTCAGGCTTTGCCCGCTTTCAACCAAATAATGCGAAAGCCCAATCCGTTCACCCTCTGCAGCCTGCACAACGCGCCCCGTCAGCATCATGTCCATCATGCGCGACACCCCAATCAATTTTGGCACTCGCGCCGAGGCCCCGCCGCCCACATAAATGCCACGCTGGCCTTCGGGCAGCGCGTAAAAAGTCGAGGCATCAGCCACGCGAATATGGGCGGCAGATGCCAGTTCCAATCCACCTCCCACCACTGCACCATGCATGGCTACGACCACTGGCACGGGGCCAAATTCAATCGCCGACATCACCCGATGCCACATCCGCGAATGTTTGACACCGGCAAATGCGTCTTGTTCACGCAATTCAGATAGATCTAAGCCCGCGCAAAAATGATCGCCATCGCCATATAACACCACTGCGCCAATTTCATCAGGAATCGCCGAAAACACACGTTCAAGCGCCAACACGGTTTCGTCATTCAAGGCATTACGTTTTTGCGCCCGCGCCAACTGCACAACAAGTAATTTATCTTGCTGACTTACCCTCAAATTCACAAAATTGGTCATTTTTTACAGTGCAAAGTGCAAAGTAGAAGGTAGGAAATGGAAAGTAAAAGAATGACTTTACACTTTTCACTTTCAACTTTGCACTCACATTAACTCAAAAAAATCAATCACCACTGCATCGGCTTGGCAAATGCCAGAGCCGACAGCCACAACATCATTTAACGATATCTTCGCCAATTTGCAATTGTCTGCCCGTGAATTCATTCACTGGCAAGATAGCGAAGATATTGCATTTATGCGTTAAAGTTCATTTACGCATCGCCCCAGATCGCCTGTGCTGTATTCACCACCAACTCAAGTTTGCGCCACTGGTCATCCATACTCACATCGTTGCCGTGTTCAGTGCTCGAAAAACCACATTGCGGGCTAACACACATGTTTTGCAGCGGCATATATTTTGCGGCTTCGTCAATACGGCGACGCAAAAATTCGGCATTTTCGAGTTGCGGGAATTTGCTGGTAATAATGCCGAGCACAACCGTTTTGTTGTTTGGCACAAAGCGTAAGGGCGCAAAATCGCCGGAGCGTTCGTCGTCATATTCAAGAAAATAAGCATCGACATTCAACTCATTAAACAATACCTCGGCGACTGGCTCATAGCCGCCAGCGGCAAACCATTGGCTGCGAAAATTGCCGCGACACAAATGCACGCCAATTGTCAAATCGGCGGGTCGATTATCGATGACGGCATTAATCAGCGCAGCATAGGTGCGCGGTAATGTATTGGGGTCGTCGCCGCGATCAATTGCGCCTTGCCGCATCACGGGGTCACATAAATAGGCCATATTGGTATCATCCATTTGAATATAACGACACCCAGCCGCATACAACGCGGCAATTTCATCACGGTAACATTGCGCCAAATCCTCAAAAAATTCATCTATATCGGGGTAAGCATGGATATCAATGGCGGCCCGCCCGCCACGAAAATGCACCATAGTTGGCGATGGAATGCTGACTTTTGGTGTTTGGCTGACTTGCGATTTTAAATAATTGAAATCATCAACTTGAATATTGCGCACATGGCGCAATTTGCCAGTAACACTCAGTTTGGGCGGGGTGAAATGCACTTTTGCTTGCGCGTCAGAATTGGCTGCAATCGCCCCACTTACGGTTACACCTTCTAGTTGTTCTAAAAAGTCGAGGTGAAAAAACGCACGACGATATTCACCATCGGTAATGGCTTTTAAACCGACCGATTCTTGCATTTTAACCGCGTGCGCAATGTGTTTGTCTTCGATGGCGCGTAACTCAGCGCGGCTGAGTTTGCCCTCGGCACACTGTCTGCGGGCCGCCAAAACCTCGGGCGGGCGCAATAAACTGCCGACATGATCGGCACGGAAGGGAGGATTTAATCTATTCATATTTTTACACCTACTTTAAACCGCCACCCAAGGCCCTGACACACCCAATCAAAACCTTTTGCAACAACTCACGCTCGGCAAAATCAACCCCATTCAACATTTGCTGCTCCATCGCCTCAACCGCAGCATCACATACTGCCAACACCGTTTTGCCTTGCTCAGTCAAATTCACACATAATATCCGGCCATGTGTCGCGTGCGATTCACGTTCGATCAAACCTGCATGCGCCAACTGTGCCAAAACCTGATTCATGGCTTGCGGGGTCACATAAGCACGACGGGCCAATTGTGCATTCGATAAACCGCTTCGGTGGCTTAAAACACTAAGCGTAGTGTATTGAGTCACACTCAAATCATAGGGCGATATACACTCATCGATACGCTGGCGAATGACACGATCGAGACGACCGATAATGTAACTAAGCCGCACAGGTAGCAACAGCTCAGTTTGAGAAGATTTAATAGATTGGTCCAGCAAGCTATCAGCCATATATTCGAAAACCTGTGAAAATTAAAATGAATTTTCGTCGAGATCACGATCACTGCGTATTTGGCGAGGGTAAAGCCTTCGCCAAATACGCAGTGATCGTGATCTCGATATTATGCCCTTACAATATCAAGCAACTTGATATTATGCGGCACATTCTATATAACATAGATTACTTTGTCAAGAGCATTTTTGATACAATCTATTTAAATTTATGAGGACAGAAGTTAAAAGTGAAATACGCCTAATTGCAAGTGACCTGATCTCGCAAGGCATGATCATTGGTGGCATGGTTGGGGTGATGTGGCTCTTAGAATTGATTGATATTCTTTTTCTCAATCAACGTCTCAATCTATTTGGCATACGCCCGCGTGACACAGGCTATATGTGGGGAATCGCCTTTGCGCCATTTTTGCATGGCGGCATCTCACACTTACTTGCTAACACCCCACCCTTCATTGCCTTGGGGTGGCTGGTGCTGGCCCGCAGCCGCAAAGAATTTTTATGGGTGACAATAGCCGTCACCCTCAGCTCTGGCTTAGGCGCGTGGTTATTTGGTGCCAGTAATTCGGTGCATATTGGGGCCAGTGGTGTCATTTTTGGCTATTTTGGCTTTTTGCTAGCGCGAGGTTTTTTCGACCGTCAATTGGTTTCAATCGCGTTATCGCTCATTGTTGGGGCCATTTATGGCTATTTGCTGTGGGGGGTGCTGCCCAATCAACCCAATGTGTCATGGCAAGGCCACTTATTTGGCTTTTTGGGCGGAATTTTGCTTGCACGCGGCATGGCCCAAAAGCGCGGCATCATAAGCAAACCGATTTAATTTACTTGCCCATGAGATGCTTAGTTTAAGGTCATTCAAAAAAATAAACTTCCGATTTTCCAAGCGGATTCCGGTATTTATTTCTACTGAGTAGCCTAAGCTAAAATTCAGCCCAAAATCGTGATAGAACTTCTCCCTGTTCAGGGTATTCCCATCATCAAACCCGATGACAACTTACCCGCTATTTTGCTCAATGCCATAACGCCCATGTCACCTCAATCGGGGGATGTCTTAGTCGTTACCTCTAAAATCATTTCAAAAGCCGAAGGGCGTTTTGTCAATTTACGCGACATCAGCCCTTCAGAAAACGCCTTAGCTTTGGGGCAAAAAACCCAAAAAGACCCGCGTTTGGTTGAACTCATTTTGCGCGAATCGACTGAAGTGTCTCGTTATGCGCCGACAGTATTGATCACCCGCCACTATCTCGGTTTTGTCTCAGCCAATGCCGGTATCGATCACTCCAATACTGCGACAGACCCCGATATTGTGCTTTTGTTGCCAAACGACCCTGATGCCTATGCGAAGAAATTGCGTGAATATTTACAAACCGCACTCAACCTGACCCTCGGCATCGTCATTGCCGATAGTCATGGTCGCCCTCATCGCTGGGGCACAATGGGTGTAGCCGTCGGTGTAGCTGGCCTGCCCGGTGTTGAAGACTGGCGCGGACGACCCGATTTGTTTGGGTTCAAACTGCAACACACCGAAATCGCGCTCGCCGACATGATCGCCTCTGCCGCAACGTTGGTGCTTGGCCAAGCTGCCGAAGGCATCCCAGCCGTCTTGGTGCGCGGGGTCGTGCATTCACAACGAGATGGCAGTGCCGCCGAGATTTATCGCCCTGCGAATAAAGACCTCTATAAATAAATGAGTGAGTGAATGGATGAATGAGCGATTGCATTTATCCATTCGCTCATTCATCCATTCACTCATTCACCCATGCTGCCCCGTCGAATGATCCGCCGCTACACAGACCAGCCCGTAGCGACAATGCTCATTGAGCAAGTGCTTGCGGCGGCGATCACAGCCCCATCACCCCACAACCGCCAGCCCTGGCGGTTTGCGGTGTTGCGCGGCGAGGCCCGCGCCCGTTTGGCGGTGGCAATGGGCAACAAATTACGCGCCGACCGGCTACGCGATGGTGATGCTGCCGATGTCATCGAGCGCGATGTCGCCCGATCGAGCCAACGTATTACCAGCGCCCCTGTCGCCATTTTGGCATGTTTGAGCATGAGCGAAATGGATCATTACGCCGATGCACGCCGCGCCAATGCCGAACGTTGGATGGCGGCGCAAGCTGTCGCTTGCGCCGTTCAAAATTTACTGCTCGAAGCCAGTGCATTGGGGTTGGGCGCATGTTGGATGTGTGCCCCGCTTTTTTGCCCCGATATCGTCGTGTCAAGCTTGGCGCTGCCCGATGATTGGGAGCCGCAAGCCTTGATCACGCTTGGTTATGCGGCAGATGCAGGCCGCGAACGTGGGCGCAAACCTTTAAATGAAGTGGTGCGCCATTTTGGCGGCGAATAAAAGTTTCGCCGAACTCACGATATGGCTTTTGGAAAAATCACGTTCCTTTTGTTTGTTGCATTGTAAATACCAGCGCCGACAATGCCATCAACCCGCCAGCCAGCCAAAACAACGGCTCAAAACCATAATCGCGCTGAATAAAACCACTCAGTGGCGGTGAAATAATTGGCCCGACAAACCCAGAGGCAAAACCCATTAACCCACTAGCAACAAAATATTCATCACGCCGAATGTTGCCAATATAGTCGGCGCGAAAAAGCGGGGTAGCGATGCTATAGAGCACCACTTGCAGCACCAAAATCAACATGGCTAGCTGTAAATTTTGGCTAAAGGCTAAACCAGTTAAGCACAGCGCAGTGCCCATTAACCCAATAAACACACCGCGCCGCGCCCCAAGCTGGGCGGCAATGGCGGTTAACCCTAGCGCTGTTAACCCGCCCATCACCCCGCGCAGGGTGAGCAGCGCCCCCACTTCAAAATCGCTAGCCCCATAACGCAAGCGTAACATAAGGTTAAAAAATGGGGCCAAAAGCAAGTAAGCCACTTGCATCAACACATAGGGGGCGCACAACCACAACACTGGCCAGCGGGTGCGAATGAGAGCGAGTGGGTTGAAAACTTGGCTGGGGCGCAGAGTAGGCAAGTCACGAATACTAAGCAAGGGCAACACACCAATCAAACGGATGATAAACGCGCCCACCAAGATGGTGTGATAAGGTTGCACAATCATGCCAGCCAACCATGCCGGCAAGATAGCAGCACACAGCCCGCCAACCAAGGCCAATAACCCACGTATGCCATCGTGAAATGAAAACAATTCGGCGCGGTTTTCGGCTTGTGAAAGGTCGGCCAATAACGAAATGCTAGCCAGCGAAAACAACACGGTTCCAAAGCCGCTGGCGGCTTCGGCGGCAATGACAAGGGCGGGGGTCGTGGTGGCAAACATACACAAACGTGCCAAGTTTGAAGCCACTGCCCCGCCAATCAGTGCAGCCCGACGGCCTATGCGCTCAAATAACCATAAGCAGGGAAAAAGTGTGATTGCGGCCCCTATTTGGCTAGCGGCATGCCACATACCAATATAAACGGGATCAAAGCCAAGCTCGCTTAAGTAAAAATTCATGAGTGTGTCTGGCACAGCAGTGGCAAAACTAAAGATGGATTGAGCCAGCACAAACCACAGGGCGGCGACGGGGAAACGATATCTCACGGACAAGAATTGTAGCGATTTATTTTCTGGGGCACAGCGGCAAATTACCCATCAAATGCGAGGACAGAATGTGTTTCATTAAAAATACAAAGTCTTGATATATTTAATGTGCCCCCTTGATGATTAGCAAAATAGTGAGGTAGACTGGCCGCTTTAATTTTAAGATAAAAAGTGGCATATTTGACATCTTGAAAGCAATTTCTAAACTGATGTTAACCGAGTTAAAAAAGGGTGGCCCCGAATATGTTAGAGGTTCAGCCAAATTATTAAAGCAACCGATAAAGACTAATAAATATTAAGGAGATTTATAAAAATGGACAGGGATATACCAATATTAATCGTTGATGATTACAAAACAATGCTTCGGATCATACGCAATCTGCTAAAGCAGATTGGATTTGATAATGTTGATGAAGCAACAGATGGGTCAGCGGCCTTAGGGTGTCTACGCGAGAAAAACTATGGCTTGATAATTTCAGATTGGAATATGGAGCCAATGACAGGGCTTCAATTGCTTAAAGAGATTCGGTCTGACTCCAAGTTAAAG
>CAZLOF010000242.1:0-7089 GCA_964560745.1 uncultured Thermoflexus sp. | reverse complement strand
TCGCAGCAGCTCGGCAGCACGCTTTAACCAACCCAGTGCCATTGCCATTAGCACCGATGGAAAATTTGCGCTTGTGGCCGATACGGGCAATCATGCCATTCGCCGAATTGACCTTGATACGGGTGCAGTCACCACATTGGCGGGGCAATTAGGGCAAACAGGCAGCAATGATGGCACTGGCAGCAACGCACGCTTTTTTAAACCCCAAGGGGTTGCCATTAGTGCCGATGGTTTATTTGCTTTAGTCAGCGATTCGGGTAATCACACCATCCGGCGTATCAATTTGTTGACAGGCGATGTGACGACCATTGCTGGCACGGCGGGTATCGCGGCCAGCGGCAATGGTATTGGTTCAGCTGCCTTATTCAACAACCCAACAGCGGTGGTTATTAGTGGTGATGGCAGTATGGCGCTTGTCGCCGATACCGACAATCACACGATCCGGCGCATCAACCTGCTCACCCGCGAAGTTAAAACCGTCGCAGGGTTAAGTGGTACTTCTGGCAGCGTCGATGGGGTTGTGCCTGCATCGCGCTTAAATAAACCACAAGGATTATGGCTCAGCCCAGATGGCATGTATGCGCTGGTGTCTGACACTGGCAATAACACCATCCGGCGGCTATCGTTGGCCGATAATCGCCTCGAAACCATTTTAGGCAAAGCCGGGCAAACTGGTTCGGTTGATGCAGTCGGCCAAGCGGCCCGTTTTAATCAACCCGTTAGCATTGTGATGAGCCTAGACGGCAGTTTGGTGCTTGTGGCCGATAGTGGCAATAACGCCATTCGGCGACTGACAGGAGCCACCAAGGTATACGTTAGCACAATCTTTAAAAACAAACGATAATCTTGAGCGCCGTCAGCTTGACGGCGCTCAACTTAAAGAACGGTTATATTATTTCCGGCACGGGTTGTAAGCATTTGCCCTTGATGCGCAAAAGCGCTGCGCACATAACCCAAAGCATATGCCCCATCTTGGGTGATGCTGGTGATCTTACCGGCGTTGTCGTTGCCACTTATCAAATCATCGCCAATAGCAGCCCCCATTTGGGTGTGTAGACACATCAGTTTTTTTGCCAATTGCCCACGCGCTTCCATCCGAGCAATAATTTCTTGCCCAATATAACAACCTTTAGTAAAGCTTACGGCCCCCCACAAACCGGCTTCAAGCGGAATATAGTCTTCATTGATTTCGTTGGGTGCGCTTGCGACTCCGTGACGAATCCGCAAATCTTCATATTCGGCCAGTGGGGCAACCACAGGCAACGCGCTCAATCCAATCACATGCCAACCGGTATGGCCGAGGGGTTGTGCCGTCACAGCAAATGTAGCATTAGGCGAAACAATGGGCGTGTTTTTTTGAATAGCCTCAATTATTGGCGTAGGCGCGCTGTCATCAAGATCAAATACACCAATATGTGACAATGTTTGACTTTCATCGCTAAATTGCACATCATCGTTAAAAAAAACATATTTGCGCAGCCAACGCAATAGTTTTTCGCGGTGAACATAGCTGCTCAACAGCAGTAACGAATTTTCAAATGCTACGACAGTAGCGACATCGATCATACGGCCAATTGGAGTGGTAAAAACCGTATGGCGCACCTCGTCGGGCTTAATTTGCGCCAAGTCGCCAGTTGACATACGATGCAAAAAATCTGCACGGTTCGAGCCTTGCACCCGAATACGGGCAAAAGTATGAGAAAGATCAAAACACAACATAATAGAGTCTGGTACAATCTTTATTGTTATGACGGTCAACGCACCTGCGGTCATATCGACCGATCAAATCCTCACAGCACCTATCGATATTAAAAATATCACTGAAGTTATTGCTGAACAACCGGCCAAAATTCAACGTCGGCCCGATTGGCTGAAGGTACGCGCCCCATCTGGTGAGACCTATCATAACCTTAAACGCTTAATGCGTAGTAAATCGTTGCATACGATTTGCGAAGAAGCCAATTGCCCAAATATTGCTGAATGTTGGACGAGCGGAACAGCCACTTTTTTAATTATGGGTGACACTTGTACCCGTTCATGTGGTTTTTGTGATGTAAAAACAGGGATGCCAGCCGCGTTAGATTGGGCCGAACCCTTGCGCGTCGCACAAGCTGTCAAACAGATGGATTTGAAACATGTCGTCATCACTTCGGTCAACCGCGACGAACGCGCCGATGGAGGGGCCCCCATTTTTGCCTTGTGTATCCGCGCCATTCGCAAAGTGCAGCCCAATTGCAGCATTGAGGTCTTGATCCCCGATTTTAAAGGCAATGCCGCAGCGCTTGAAATTGTGATGCGCGACGACCCCGAAATTCTAAATCATAATGTTGAGACTTGTAAACGTCTGTTTAAACAAGTACAACCTCAAGATAACTATGCTTGGGCAATGACAACCCTGCGCAATGCCAAGCAAATTAAACCCGATGCGGTGACAAAATCGGGCATGATGTTGGGCTTGGGTGAAACTTGGGATGAAATTTTAGAGGTCATGCACGATTTGCGTGAGCAAGATGTTGATATTTTGACACTGGGTCAATATTTACAACCCAGCAAAAAACATTTGCCCATCGAGCGTTATTATTTGCCCGAAGAATTTGCCGAATTGCGCAAATTGGGCTATGAAATGGGGTTCAAATGGGTTGAAAGTGGACCGTTGGTGCGTAGTTCGTTTCGGGCCGATTTTCAGGCGCGTGCGTTGTCATCGCGTTGGCGTGACCGCCGTGCAAATGGAAGCATCGCCAAAGCCGCAGTGCCGGTTTTATAACTTGACAATGCTAGTTTTTAATCTTTGTGCGGCGGCTCTTTTAATGCAAATCGCTTTTTCATTGATCTCCTATGCTCAACCTCGCGGCACTTTTGCCAAGGTTAGCGCTAAAGTGGGGCGAGTTCGGTGAAGACCAGATTGATGGCGATGGTCTTAGGATTGGCCACGCTACTAACAATTTTTGCGATCGTTATTTGCGCCACGTTGGTGTTTTATGCATTTCAGCCGGGGGCAATTGTGGCTGGCCCAATGGTCACGGCCATTGCCGCCCCCAACGTTGCGCTTGTTGCAAATGCACAAGTGTTCACTGAAACACCCCAACCCCAGCCAACCGAACCCAAAAGTACGCCAACGGCAATGGCAACAGCAACCCCAGCGACGACAGCAACACCAACGGTGCGCCCAACCAATACCTTAACACCGACAAAAACCCCAACCGCCTTACCAACTGGCACATCAACCTTAACCAGTACGCCAGTGCCCACCGAAACGCCTGTGCAGACGGCGACACCACAACCTACTGCCACCAATACACCGACTGAAACCCCAACCCCGACAGACACAGCGACGGCCACGCCATCGCACACACCAACATTTACACCAACCTCAACCAATACGCCAACGCCAACCACGACCAACACGCCAACGTCTACACCCTCGCCGACTGTCACACACACACCAACTGTAACATTGACCCCAACCCCGACATTTACCCCAACCCCAATCCCATGCCTCGTGCCGGGTAAATTGGTTACGAATACGGTGCCAAGTCGTGTTTTAGGCGGCGGGTTACGGGTGCATGTCTATTTGCCGCCGTGTTACGATGAAACAAAATATACCTACCCCACGCTTTATTTGCTGCAAGGCACCGGTTATGTGTTTGGTGAATGGGTCGACAATGGCGTACCCCGCACCCTCGATTTTCAAGTGCGCAATGAGACATTGCCCCCATTTATTGTAGTGATGCCTGCCAATGACTGGGCTGGGGCCGCCACAGGCAAATATGTAACTACCGCGCGTGGGCCGGGGTCGTGGGAAGATTTCTTTATTAATGAACTAATGCCATTTATCGAAAGCAGTTATAGCACCACCCGCGCCCGTGAAAGCCGCGCTATTGGCGGCATCTCACGCGGGGGGTATTGGTCATTGCGAATTGGGTTTGCCAATGCCGAGCGTTTCGGCACGGTGGGGGCGCATAGTCCCTCAATTTCAAATGACATGATCAATGAGCCAGAAAACTTCTCGATGTTACAAAGTGCCAGCTCGGTTGAATTGCTTAAAACACAGCGTATATTTTTAGACGCAGGCGAAAAAGATTGGGCGATTAACAGTACGCTTAAATTGTCACGCGAGATGGACTTAAAAGGTATTAAACACGAGTTAAGCCTCGGCATTGGTGTGCATAATGATACCTATTGGCAATCACGAGTTGCAGATTATTTATTGTTTTACTCATATCGATGGCCGATATATCCACAACTAAAAAAGTAACGAAAAAACAAGGTAGCACTCAATGAAGCGATGGATTTTATGGATAGGATTAGCGATTAGCATCATTTTGGTGTTTGTGTCAGTCAGGGCGCTTAAACTAGATGAGGTCATGCGCGGGCTACAAACAGCGAATTTATGGTGGTTGATTCCCGGCATGATCGCGTATTTTATATCGGTGGGGTTGCGGTCATGGCGTTGGTCTGCATTACTTAACCCATATAAACGCATCTCATTTAGCCGCTTATACCCAATTGTAGTGATTGGGTATATGGGTAACAACATTTACCCTGCTCGTATCGGTGAATTGGTGCGGGCTTATGTATTGCGCCAAAAAGAAGGCGTACCGATTGCCTATAGCATTTCAACTGTGTTTCTTGAGCGCATTGTCGATGGCTTAGTGATGGCGGCCTTTGTCTTAATTGGGTTGCCCCAAGTGCCCAATTTGCCCGAAAATATGCGCTCATTTGTGTTAATTGCATCTGGGTTGTTTGTGGTTGCGATTGCTGTTTTTGTGGCGTTAGCGCTGGCGCCCAAATTGGCCGACCAATTGGCGCATAGCGTGCTAAGCCGTATTTTGCCAGCCAAATTGCAGCCACCCATTTTGCATTTTGTGCAAAAATTTGTCGAAGGGGCGCAATGTTTGCGCAGCCCGCGTGATCTGATCTTTATCATTCTAACCAGCGTTATTGCATGGGGTTTTGAAACATTGAAATATTGGTTTGTCATGCAAGCCTTTTCACTCAATCTATCATTTGTGGCGCTCATGCTGCTGAATGGCGCATCCAACTTGGCCACCATCATCCCATCTGGCCCTGGCTTTGTTGGCACCTACGATGCCGCAAGTATCGGCGTATTAACGGCTTTGGGGGTGGATCGGGACTTAGCAGCGGCCTATACTATTGTGCTTCATGCGGCGCTCTGGCTCCCTGTCACCTTGCTCGGCTTTTATTTTATGTTGCGCGAAGGGCTACACTGGAGCGATTTTAAGCAAGCCGAGAAGATTTCTTAGCCGCGCTTAGTGCGCGTCCCCAGACGCGCATTTTGCGCAAGCCAAGATGCGCGTCTGGGGACGCGCACTAAGCTGCCCTTTGTTTTAGGCAGTAACCCTTTGTTGAGTTGCCGCAGAATATCAAGCAAATACTCCTGATAAAATTCGATCATTCAGGCGGACCACAAAAGTTTCATCGTGGTACACTACACTCTCTATTATTTAAACTCTAAGCTATGAATATCGCCATTGTCGGCGCAGGTGCGACCGGGCTTGCAGCTGCACACGATTTCCTTAATGCGGGGCATCAAGTCACTATCTTTGAAGCAAGCGACCGCCCGGGTGGACTTGCTGCGGGTTTTAAAGAACCTCATTGGCGTTGGACGCTTGAAAAGTTTTACCATCATTGGTTTTCTACCGATGCTGACCTGCTGAAGCTGTCAGAAGAAATCGGGGTGCGTGACCGTGTTATTTTTCGCAGCCCCAAAACAGTTTCTTATTATGATGGTAATTTTTACCCCATTTTTTCACCCAAAGATGCCCTTACTTTTCCGGGGGTGTCATTGCCAGCCAAAGTGCCTTGGGGGTTATCGGCCATCTTCTTAAAAGCCACCTCGAATTGGAAAAACCTAGAGAAAATAACAGCCCACAAATGGGCATCGCGCTGGATGGGTAAAGCGGCCTATGAGGCGCTTATTCAACCCATGCTTGAAGGCAAATTTGGCGAATATGCCAAAGATGTGAATATGGCATGGTTATGGGCGCGGGTCAAGTCGCGTTCATTTGATTTAGGCACGTTTGTCGGCGGTTTTCAAGCATTTTTTAATGCTTTGGCCGAAAGTGTAATTGATCGTGGGGCGCGTATTTGGTATAACACACCAGTTGAACATATCGAACAAGATTTGGCGCATACTTGGCATGTTAAAACCCCTAATTCACCATTTGCTGACCAATTCGATCGGGTGTTGGTGACAACATCGCCCAAAATTATGTCGCGCTTGGTGCCACAATTGCCTAGCGATTATTTGCGTTCACTCAATAATATGAAATCATTGGGGGCCATTGTTGCTGTTTTCGCGCTCAATCAGCCACTCGGCCTCAATCAAGACTATTATTGGTATAACATGCCCAAAAATGCGGGGTTCCCGTTTTTGTGTTTATGCGAACACACCAATTTTGTTGACCCACAAAATTTTGGCGGTGACCGAATTATATATTGTGGCGATTATTTGCCGACAACGCATCCCTATTTTGCCATGAGCGACCATGAGATTGCCTCGATGTATTTGGCAGCCTTTACCCGCATTAACCCAGCTTTCGAACCATCGTGGTTGCGCAAGTTTTGGGTGTTCCGCGAGGCTTATGCCCAGCCAGTGCCCATGCTCAATCATTCACAACAAATGCCCTCGACCCGCACACCCTTAACCGGCTTGTGGTTTGCCAGCATGAGCCATGTTTACCCTTGGGATCGTGGCACCAACTATGCGATTCAATTGGGGCGGTGGGTATCGCAAAGCATGATGACACCGTAAATTTTAAATTTTAGATTTTAGATTTTGGATTAACGAGGCAAATTGTGGATGAAAAAGTGTTTAAAGAACGAACAAAAATGTTTGCACTTCGAATCATTCATTGCGTTGATAGCTTACCAAGCACCCGTACAGCAGATGTAATTGGGAAACAATTATTGCGTTGTGGCACTTCTGTTGGGGCAAATTACGGGGCAGCTTGTCGAGCAAAATCTAAAGCCGATATGATTAGTAAATTGAGTATTGTCGAAGAAGAACTTGATGAATCGATTTATTGGATGGAATTGCTGATCGAAGGAAAAATCGTTAAAGAAAAC
>CAZLOF010000241.1:3877-7100 GCA_964560745.1 uncultured Thermoflexus sp. | reverse complement strand
GTTCGGTGATGATCTTGCCATCAAGCACATCTTTGCGTTCAATCAGTCGACTTCGTACTAAATCTTGGACCGTGCCGTCAATTGGGTTCTCGACCGATTGCGTCACTTCCGCACACACCACCGTTTTATTGGGATCGGTGTTGCTATCACTCATCTGCTTAAACTCAACTTGCCGATTAATTACAGACTTCTCATCCATAAAATACAACCAGTGATTGGCTGTAAGTTGAGGTTTGTTAATGAGTAAATAGACGGCATCCACTTTTTGATAATCGAGTTGTGGGTCAATAGCAAACAAACGTGCATTGACACTAAGTGGTAAGGTTGAAATAACAGTATCGGCTACGAGCCGTTTCTGTTCACCTGCATGTGTGTAGATAACCGATGTTACTGCGCCATTGCTACCCCGCTCTAAAGTTGTGACTTGGGCACCGAGGATGATATTTTCTTTAATTTCGTTGTATAACGCATCGGCAATCGCACCATATCCACCATGAATTGGGTAATAAAACGAGTTAAATTTAGTTTTGGTGGCTTTTTTAAAGCGGGTTACTGGCGATGCTAACCGAACTTTACGTCGTGCCCATTCGACCGCAATTTGGTCGCCTGGCAAGCTAAATAACCGTTCGGTATAAGGGCGAAAAAAAGCTTGATATAAATATTCGCCATAATTCTTAGTGACGTAAGCTTTAAACGAATCTTCAGTCGCATTTTTGTCGCGTCGAATGTAATCGACCGCCAGTTGAAATGTTTCACCAAGCGGTGAATAATGTGCCAGATCAACGATATCGATGGGATCTTTCATCCACGTATCTTGATAATAAATTTGGCTGCGACGTTGATGATGGTGCATTGGCACCATATCGATCAACAAATCTAAGACTTGTTGATCATGGGTAAAAAGCCGGTGTGCTGCAAAATCGCAACGAAAGCCATTCCAATCAAAACTACGCGCAAGCCCGCCGTAATTTGAATTTTTTTCTAAAATAATGAATGGGCGACCTGTCCGCTTGAGACAAAACGCTGCGCTTAACCCAGCAATGCCAGCCCCGAGGATGATGTGCATGATGATGATTTTAGTTGATACTTGAGACCGCTCACAATTTTAGTTTGCCAAATTGTCGCCGAACTGACGATATAACCTTTGAACATACTGGCTTTGCCCGTGCCTTCCAAAGTTATATCGTGAGTGAGCCGTCACGATTATTTTGATAGCAATGGTAAAAAGCCCTTAACGCCAATATTATCAGTATATTGAGTGTTTCCTATTGCAAAACGCCCCGAATAAACATAATTGCCAGTGCTGCTCCAAGCTTTATCACATTTCGTTGCCCACCAAACATGATCGTTTACGTCCGGTATAGTGGGTTGATCCCAAATGCCGATCCATAACGAAAACCGCAATTCGCCATTGCGGAACCACGCTTGATAGTCTTGACCGTCTTTTGGCTGGCTAGGGTAGGGCCACCCCCATACATATATAACCGCCTCGCAGCCTAATACAGGTAAATTTGTATTGTCTGGGCGCTGTGCCCATGCATAACCTTGATAGACTTTGCCAACATGTGGGCTTGTCTTGCATACCATATTACCGGCGATACTTTCGCTTGCGAGTACGCCTGTTTCAGGGGCGTCACATTTATTGATACGCAAAGTTGAGTTGGCTTCGCCCCAATCTTCATCGAGAAACCCAATAATATAGCCATTTGAAATACATTTGTTATTGATATAAACTGATAGCGATGTTGTAAAAACGGTTTCATCCTGAGTAATTACTGGATAATTTACCCCCGATGTGCAATCTTTTTCGCCAATTGCACGCGCTTTATCCTCAGTCCCCCCTGCATATTTCATCCATCGATAATCTCCATTGATCGGCTTCCAAATTTCTAATTCATAAGCGTTTGCCGCTGCATTTAAATTGGTAGGGAAACCATTTGGGTTTGATGAAAAATCAGTGTAATAATCTTCACGCGCTCCTTGAAAATTGGGATTCGTACCTTGATAAGGCCGACTCCATTCCCATTGAACGCTTATATTATCTTGGGTTGTGCTGATTTTTTGCCAACGTTTGCCAGTGTATTGCCAATCGTTATTGGCATTGGGCCAAGTTGTTGGATCAAGTGCACATTTAGGCGCATGTTGACTGCATAATTTATAATCGGGGTCAGCTTGAAAATGGTGGTTTGGGGCGGAGATGGCTGTAAATATTGACGATTGAACACTGAATACACTCAATATTAAGCTTAATAACCCCCATATTGCTGCGATGATCGTGTGATTTCTCATGGATTGTTGAGTCTATCTTACAACACAAACGGCGCTGCATTAAAAAGAATGAGGTCATCAGGCTGATCAACATCAAGCGCCGTCGCGCCCGAACGATACCAATAAACGGGTAGCCCAGCCTTACGGGCGGCATTGGCATGTGCCAACGCACTGCCTTCGCCATAATGCAAACTTAATAAGGCCGTAGGCGGCTTAATCAACAAGGCATTTGTGCCTTGCCCATGCCTGTCTGGGGCAATGACAACACAAGTGGGCGCAGATTGCGCCAAAGCCAAGATTGCCAGCGCATCTTCGCGCCCAAACCAAGCCAAGTCTGATGGCACAATGAGCAAGGCTTCAAATTGCGCCAAGCTGTGCCGCGCCAAATCGAGCGCCTGATTAAGGCCAGTTTGTTGCTCACGCAGGCTAGCAATGCCCCATGTTTTGGCCCAGCGTTCCACCTCGGCATCTGGGGTTAGCAAAATCGGCGTTAGGTCGGCAATCCCCTGCAACTCAGCCACAATGCGCCGGGCTGTGTCATGCACAAAGTTCGCGCGTTCTGCTAAAGGCAATGTATTTGCCAGCCGTGTTTTTACATGGGTCAACGATTTAACCGGAATGAGTGCGACGATGGGCATTTGTAGTGCTGGGTAGCAAGTGGCCACTTGCTACTTGCCACTTGCTACTTTTACCTTTTCGGCAAACGACAACCACCTAATTTTTCGGGGCGCAATTGATCGGCAAAATTGATCACTTCGCAGGTGAGGGCGGCGCGGTCATTACGATTTTGCATCCAAGTGTTTGTCACCAACACCCCCAAACCCAAGGCGCGAATCGCGTCGGCATATTCGGCATCACGCTCATCCAGCACAAAACCGTTAATGAATTCGGCATAGTGTTGCGCAACGCTGAGGGGGGTGGGGTCAATCCCCATTTCGCGCATCATCTTTGCGGC
>CAZLOF010000241.1:0-3867 GCA_964560745.1 uncultured Thermoflexus sp. | reverse complement strand
CTGCATTAAACAAGGCATCTTTTACGCCAGCCAACCCCAACACCGGCTCGACGCTGAGATATGGGTTTGATGGGCACAAAATGATGGTGTCGGCGGTTTCGAGCGCTCGCAAGGTTTCAAAGGTGGCATTGGCTTTTTCAATGCCATCAAAAATCACCTTTTTAACGGTTGGCTGCCATTTATGTTTTACAAAATATTCTTGAAATGGCAATATCCCAAATTCAACCGTATCAACCATTGTGCGCACCATATCATTGCTCATGGGCAAAATACGCGGGTCAATATTTAACCGTTGGGCCAACACTTGGGTTACTTCGGTCAATGTGGCCCCCAGCCGCATCATTTCGGTGCGTAGCAAATGGGTTGCTACATCGCGATCCCCCACTCGAAACCAAGGCTGCACCCCATATTTGGCTAACATGCCAAAATTTTCAAAGGTGTCACCCGACACCCCCCAACCTGTATCGACATTGGCCAGGCCAGCCAAGGTATACATCACTGTGTCTAAATCTGGCGAAATACGCAATCCATACAACTGGAAATCATCTGCTGTGTTTACAATAATGGTCAGTGCCTCTGGCCCAACACTTTGGGCTAGACCATCAGCAAACTTGGCACCGCCAACACCACCGGATAATGCTACAACGTTCATAACTGGTATATTTTGCGTCAGAATGACAAAAATAGCAAGTGCCTTTTTAGCCATGAGCCGTGAGCCATGAGCTTTAAGCCAAGGTTTATGGCTCACGGTTTATGGCTCATGGCTTAAATCTACAATAAACATGAATTCTCAATATACATTTCGCCCTGCTACTATCGCCGATGCGCTTCAAATTCATGCTTTGCAACGCGCCGTGAGTGCGCAAGATCAACCCGACCGGATTGTGACTTTGCAAGAGGTTGAGGCCGATTTTAGTGACCCTTATGGCAAGGCCGAACATGATAGCCTTGTTGCCCTTGATGGCATAGGCGCAATGGTTGGCTTGATGTGGGTATTTGTGCCCCCCGAACCGGTTGGCGAGATACCAGCATCATTAACTGCCTTGGTGCATCCAGCGCATCGACGGCGTGGCATCGGGCATTATTTACAAACGTGGGGTGAGCGCCGTGCCGCCGACCGCCTAGGCAAACATGCCGAAAGCGGCCTGCGGCGGTTGTATCGGGTGGGGGCGCGTGATAGCCAATTGGACCGGCTGAAACTTTTTAAGGAATATGGTTATGCCGAATCGCGTGCGATCTATCGGATGCGGCGCAATTTGCATCAGCCAATCTCGCCAGTGGCGTTGCCCGCCAATATTAAATTTTTAACCTATCAGTCTGAGCATGATGCATTGGCTTGGCGGGCCATCGATGAATCATTTGAAGACCATTGGGGGCATCAGCCCCTCACCTTTGATGAATGGCATTTGTATTACACCCACAGCCCCGATTTTCGCGCTGATCTCACCGTCATTGCGCTGGATGTCGAGCGTAACGAAGTGGCTGCCGCCTGTATGATGAAGGTGGTGGCCGACGAAGTTGCCAGTACTGGCATGAAAATTGCATGGTTGCCAGCGGTTGGGGTGCGGCGGCCTTGGCGCAAAACGGGCTTGGGGGCGGCGCTGGTGTCGCAGGCCATGCTCAATTGCCGTGCGGCTGGGTTAGATTATTTGCGACTGGGTGTTGATAGCGATAACCCGACCGGCGCTTTGCGCTTATATGAGCGGCTCGGCTTTCGACCAATTTGGCGTTGGGTGTGGCTAGAGAAGAATTTCGTATAATCTCGCCCGCGTGAATCCCCTTATTAGCCCCAGTGGCAGTATTCAACTGCTTGCTTTGCCATTTTTAGTCGAGCTTGCTCTCATTATCCCGATTGGGTTATTGCTTTATCTCGCCCCTTCTTATGCCTTGCTCAAATTGTTGGCAGGCCGTGCCTTGCGTCAGGCCAATTTTAATTTTGCTGAAACGTTGGCTTTGGCCGTCGGGTTTGGTGCGGCGCTGCCAGCCTTGCTCGTCGAGTTAACAAGTGTTGTTGGGGTGCGATGGTCGCCGTTGTTGGCGTGGGTTTATGTCGGTTTGGGGGTGATTTATTGTGTGTGGCGCATGGTAAAGCATTGGCGCAGCCATATCGTTGCGCGGTTTTTGCCTGCTATCACCCCATCTCCCCCCCGCGACCTAAACGCCCTAATGTTAATCATATTGACCATTGTGGCTTTGGGCGGGCGTATGTGGGCCATACGCGATCTGCCGGTGGGGCTGCTCGGCGATGCCTATCATCACACCATGATGGCGCAGTTGATTGCCGAAAATGGCGCTTTGTTTAAAAATTGGTTGCCCTATGCCGAGCTTGGCACCTTTACCTATCATTTTGGTTTTCATGCCAATGCGGCTATGCTCACATGGCTAAGCGGCCTCGAAACCCCACGCACCGTGCTATTTGCTGGGCAATTGATGAACGCATGGGCCGTGCCACTGGCCTTTTTGCTGACTTCGCGGTTGGTCAAGTTATCTGCGCCCAGCCAAGCCCAATTCGCCCCACTCGCGGCACTGATTGCCGCCGCGCTCACTGGTTTTTACAACCTTTACCCAGCTTTTGTGGTCAATATGGGGCGCTATACCCAACTCACCGGCCAAAATGTAATGGTGGTGGTGCTGGTCTTAACAATCGAAAATTTAAAATTAAAAATTGAAAATCCCAAGCCATTTTTAATTTTAAATTTTAAATTTTCAATTTTAAATTCCATCGCAATGGCGTGTTTGTTTCAAACCCATTATTTGGTCACCTTGTTTGCTGGCATGTTTGTGGCATTGTTGCTGTTAATGGCGCTCTTACGCGCCAAAACGTGGCGCGAACAACTAAGCTTAATTTTGACGGCGGGTTTTAGCACCCTTATCGCTTTGATATTGGCCGCGCCTTGGCTAGTGAATGTTGGCAGCGGTTTTTTGCTGCGTAATACCAGCGGGTATGTCACCCCAAACGACACCGAAGAGGTGCGACAAATTGTGGCCCAAGCGGCGGTATTAGTGCCGATTGTGCCGCATTTCATCAAAACCCCGTTATTGTGGTTGGCGGCAGTTGGTACCCTATTGGCCTTGCGGCGGCGGGCGTGGCTTTTGGTCATGCCCGCCTTGTGGTCGGCTTCATTGGTGCTCATCATTGTGCCTTATTTGCTTGGCTTGCCCGGCGCTGGGTTGATAGATTATTTGACTGGCTTCAGTCCGCTTTACGTCATTCTCATCCCATTGGCAGGCTATGCCTTGGCTGCCGTTTGGGGTTGGTTGTTGATTGGCATCGAACGGTTGCGGCTTGCGCCGTTGCGGGCTGTTCCATATGTGGCGTTACTGGTCTTGGCCGCGTGGGGTAGCACTTGGCAAATCAACATCGCCGAATCAGAGCGCCAAATTTACAATCAGGCCGACCAACGCGCCATGATGTGGATACGCCAAAACACTCCTGCTGCGGCGCGTTTTTTTGTCAATGGCTTTCCGGCTTATGGTGGCTCATTAATTGCTGGCAGTGATGGCGGCTGGTGGATTCCATTGATGACGCAACGTCAATCGACGTTGCCCCCCATTACCTATGGCAGCGAACGCGGCTTAAATGGCGAAGATTTATTTGCCCGCATCAACCCCATGTATCAAAATTTGCGCGGGCGGCGCTTAACCGATCCCACCCCCGTATCAATTAACTTGACCAGTGCAACCGCGCTCGACATTTTGCGGCGGGCGGGTGTCACCCATATTTATAGCGGGGCCAAACCGTTTCCACCACCCAATGGTGCAGATCGCATTAATCTTGAGTTGTTGCGCCGTCATTCTGCCTTTAAAATGGTCTACTCAGAAGGTGGCGTTGAAATATATGAATTGAGTAGTCAATAGTTAGTGGTT
>CAZLOF010000240.1:0-7123 GCA_964560745.1 uncultured Thermoflexus sp. | reverse complement strand
CCATCTTCGGGCTGATCATTCCAACGCAAAAATTCGTTACACTGATCGCGGCGTAACCCGCTTGATCAGATGTCAAGCCGCCCTGAACGAATGCCAAATTTGCGTTTATTTCATGTCACTCGCCTTATTATCAAATTACGAACTGTCTATACGATCTGGTTTAGCAGCCTAATCCTTCTGTCCTTTTCAGCCAACCCAGCGACTGCGGCCAATCCCGACCCATCGACCCTGCCACGCAGCGACAAAACAATCATCGCCAGCAGCCCAACAAGTGAAACGACCCACCAAACGGTTTTGGCGACATTAACATCTCCCGACCATCAGTGGGTGGCCCAGATCAATCAGGCTGATGAGGAACACCCGATAACGATTGAATCCACTAACAATACAAACAAATGGCATATTGCCCACCCCACCCCGCAAAATATTGGGCGCACCACCTTTCATTTATTGCAATGGGAGCCAAAAAGCAGCCATATTTATATCGCTGAGCGTTTTAAGACCACTTGCGCCCCATTTCCAATGGATATTAATTTATATGTGGCCGACGTTAACAACCAACAACTTACACCCATGCTAGAAAGCATCGGCACCAGCTTGGCAATCTCGCCCGATGGCACACAACTGCTCTATTTGGCCTTTAACGGTCGCGGCATCATCATTCGCAACCTCCAAACCGGCAACGAAACGCCCATTAGCGCCCCCTATGAAGGGCCGCGCCTAAAGCCGCTGGGCAATTTTGTATGGTCACCCGACGGCAACGAGGCGGTTTTTGCCGCGGTTAATGATCCATGCTCCCCCAACATGACCTTCGAGATTATCTGGATCAACATGCAAACGTTGCGTCGCCGCACTTTGCTCGTCGGCGACACCTATCAAATGCGCCCGCTTGAATGGCGTGCCAACAATCGCATAGCCTTGCGCGACAAAGACGGGCGTATTTGGTTGATGAACGCTCGCACAGGACAGTTGACAGTTGACAGTTGACAGTTGGCGACGAGAACCTAATTGTTGTTCACTGTAAAAAATAAACTCTTTTCCGTTTCGTCGTATTGATAATACTGGTTAAAATTTTTAGTAATTCTTTGATATCAGCGTAAAGCGAATCAAATTCACTCGTCTGTAAATATTCGGTTTTGTACAATAACAACAACCAATAGTCTGATTCATTGGCTTCCTTCAGTGCAATCGATAACTTATGAATAAAGTCAGCCCTACTTTCCGCTTGAGATGATTCCCAAACCATCGCACCAATTGCAGTCCCAGAACGCAACAATTGTTTTGATAGCACATATTCTTTTTTCTCAGATGTTAAAAATTTATACAGATTCACCATCCGAACAGCAAAGGCAAATGATTTATCCCGTAGAGGGCTATCACTCATAATACTTAAACAGTTGACAGTTGACAGTGATAATTCTCAACTGTCAACTGTCAACTGCCAACTGCTAATTAACTATTCTTCATTTTCAACTGTCCACTGTCAACTGTCAACTGTTTTGACCGCGTGATGCGCATGACAAGCACGGCGGCACAAATGCCAAGAATGCCAGCCGCGACAAAGGCCGGGCCATAATTGCCGAGCATGTCGCGCGTCACACCACCCAAATAAGCCGAAAGCGCTGCGCCAAGGCTATGGGCGCAAAAGGCCCAGCCATAAATGATGCCAGCATTACGGCGACCAAATGTATCGGCGGCAATGGCGATGGTGGGCGGCACAGTCGAGATGTAATCTAGCCCAAAAATTACCGCAAACACCGATAACCCCAGCGGATCGGTAACAAAGGGCAACAAAAAGAGTGACAACCCACGAAAGCCGTAATAAAAAAATAATAACTTACGCGGGTCATAACGGTCAGTCAACCAACCCGAGGCCAACGTGCCAACAAAGTTCATGCTGCCGAGCAAAGCCACCACACCCGCAGCCGTTCCTTGCGGGATGCCGCAATCGATGGCGTAAGGGATAAGATGAGTGCCAATAATGCCATTGGTGGTAGCCCCGCAAATAAAAAAGGTGACACAAAGCAGCCAAAAATCGGGGCTACGTACCGCTCGCGCCATTAATCCCGTCTCTGCGCCAGCTTGCGATTTTGAGATCGGCGCGGTTGCGCCCAAGGGCAAAAGCCCGACATCGGCGGGATCATCTTTGAATAAGAAAATGACGGGGATAAGCACGAGCAAAATAAACACACCCATCGCCGCAGTGCTGTTGCGCCAGCCAAAGCTTAATAACATCGCGGTCAAGACCGGCACAAATACCAATTGCCCAGCCGAGGTTGCGGCGCCAAAAATGCCGGTTACCAAACCGCGATTTTTAACAAACCAACGGTTAGACACCGTTGCACTTAGCACCGAGCCAGCCAAACCGCCGCTCAAGCCCAAAAAGCCGCCCCACATCACATTCAACTGCCACAATTGGTTCATTTGGCTGCTAAGCAATAACGTCACGCCCATCATCAGCAAGGCAATCACCGTCATACGCTTGGGGCCAAATCGCCCAACCAACATGCCGCCATATGGGCTAGTGATGCCGAGAATAATTAAGCCAAGTGACACTGCCACCGAAATTGCCGAGCGGCTCCAACCAAGATCGCTTTCGAGCGATACCATAAACACACTCGGTGATGAGCGAATGCCAAATGACACCAATAACACGATCGACGTGACAGCCACGACGACCCAGCCGTAATATAGTTTTTGGGTAGTTTTCATGCAGGTGGTTAGTATATTCCGATTTCATCATATGATGAAATCGGCTACCTACCGCCCAATGCCACCACTGCCGCCAAAGGCCGTCGACATTTCTTGATAAATCGCCGTAATATTGGCCTCGCTGCCGAGGTAAAAACTGCCGTTGCTCTGGCGTGCCAATTGCGACAATTTGTCTTTATCGGCATCATTGCCATAGGCAATCGTCCACACCGTCGTGCTGTTTTGCGATGCAGTGGCAATCAAATTATTGTCAAACTTACACGACTTGCTACCCGTGTCAAGGCCATCGGTGAGCACCACCAAAACATTGGTGCGCTGCGATGACTTGGTCTTGCTAATCACCCCAGCCCCTGCGCCAATGGCATCATAAAGCATGGTGTTGCCACTGGCAGGCAACGCCTTGACCGTGCTGATGGCATTGGCGCGGGCCGTGCCTACTTTTTGCCCTTGCAGCAACACTTTGATGTCGGTAGCAAAACTCACAATCGAAATTTGGTCGTCATTGTTCATTTGCCCCACAAAAGTGGCGGCAGCGCTGCGCAGGCCTTCAATCTTGGCCCCGCTCATGCTGCCCGATGTGTCGAGCACCATCACCAAATTGATCGGCTTTTTGCTGGCTTGCCACACCCCTTGCAATGCCTCTAACCCACCGGCTGCCGGACGCTCAAAGATGGTTTTGGGCTGATTGAGATCGATGCCCGCTCGCGCTTCAGCCTTTACCGCCACGTTTACGGGTCGCAAACCGGCCTCCGCCGCCCATTTTTGGGCAGTGTCTTTTAGCAAATAATCGCGAAACACACGCGCCCCCTCTTGCTGCTCGGCACTGGCGCTGCTGTTTAAACAGGCGGGGTGTGTCGCCATCACCGTGCCCTCAAATGGATAAACGGCGATAAGATCGGGTTGATTGCTCGATTTGTTATTCGTTGATTGCGAAGTTGCCGCTTGATTCAGTTGGGCGACCGTGCTTTCATAAAGCACCGCTGCCCCCAAAAAGCCAACACCACGCTCACGCATGGTTTTGCCCAAGGCTTCAGACGAATTTGCAAACAGCGCGATGCCGCTCTCGAATGCCGACACTGAAGCCTGCAAAATTGGCAACTGAGCATCGGCGGGGCTGATGGGTTGGGCGTTGGCCTTGGCCGATTGCATCACCGCCAACAATGCGCCCGCCCCCGCCCCCGAAATACCCGGGTGAGGGTGCGCCATACGCAAAATACGCCCAAATTGCCCACCACTGTAATAGGCCCACGCGCTGGCATCGCCGGTCAGGCTGCTCATATCGAGCCAGCCCAAGGTACGGCCCGGGTAACCCAAGGCTTCGGCCACATCGCGCCACATGGCAATCACCAACGGGCTACGGGCTGTGCTCACACATGCATTGACGGCAAAACCAGCCACTTTGCGGGCTATCGCCACATCCACCCACGCCTCACTATCGGGCAGCCACAGGCTTGGGGTCGATGAGGCCATGTCGGCCACGGCTTGCCCCGCCTCAACATAGCGCACTTGCACAAATATATTGCGCCGCCCGCCCGTCTGCACACGGTCGGTGTTAAACTCGATCACGGCCTTGTCTAGCCAAGGCTGCAAACTGCTATTTGCCACCACCGTCAACACCACATCGCCCGATGCTGGCTTCGTCACCGGCTGCCGCAACACACTACAAGCCGAAGTAACCATCAGCAAAAGCGCAAAAAACGCTTGTGAAAATATCTGTTTCATTTAAGCCTCCCCGTTTTGGGAATTACGAATTGCTTCGGTGATTCGTGACTAGTGACTCATGACTCACGAGTCACTAGTCTTCTATCCCAATTCGTAATTTGTAATTCGTAATTGCCTATTACCGCCCCGATGTAATCAGCGCCATTTCGACAAAGCGATCTTCGGCCTGTTTGTCTGGGTCGTCGGTTTCACGGCGCTCGACTGGCGGCACAACCGCCTCGACTACAAAGCGGGCACGGTCAACTTTTTGCGACACCAAATAATCGACCACAGCTTGGGCACGGGCTTGCGCAAATTCTAAAATCTGCTTCTCGGTATAAGCCCCCTTGGGGCCGGGCCATGCCGATGACCCCTTCACCCGCAAATACAGCCCTACCGATTGCTGCAATGTTGGCACCACACAATCATCCAATACCCGACGCGATTCAAGCGTCAGAGTGGCGCTATCGGGCAAAAAGGTAAAACGGTTGCACGGTAATACCGCCAATGTTGTAGTATTTTGTACCTTCACCCCGCTCAAGTCGAGCTTGGCCGAGATCGAAAAGCTGTCGTTAACCGGGCGGGCGCTGGGTTGCAATTGGCTTTGGCTGGCCGATTTTGCCACAAAGGATGGGTTGACCAAGTCCTCGACCTTCTCCGCCGACACTGTCGCCCCACCTGCCGCCCACACTCGCCGCGCAATTGTCAGCCGGTTGTAAATGGGAGTCGGGTCGCGCATAACAAATGCATTGGCCCCCAAATCGGCCTGCGCAATTTGCTTCAGTTGCTCGCGCAAATTTTGCCCAGCCGTGCCGGGTTTTATCTCGCTCCAGTCATTATTGCCCCATTTGGCAATCTGCTCTGCCGCTGCGTCAAATTTTTCAGTTTGTTGCTTCATTGCTTCAAACCACGCATCATGAAATGCCTGCACCACATTTGGCTTATCAGCAATCGACTTTTTAGAGGTGATGATGACATCGACAATAATGCGTAATTGGCTAGAGGTGATAAGCGATGCCCCGCCCCCTTGCTTGGCCCGCGACAATTGCGGCTCCCATGCCGATACCGCATCGGCCTTGCCCTCATTAAATAGTTTTACCGCTTCGTCTGGGGTTTCGGCTGGCACCAATTTCACATCAAACTTGGGGTTTAGCCGTGCAATAGAAAGCGTATACAACATAAAATACTCAGCCGAGCTGTCACGCACAAAGGCAATGCGCTTGCCCTTTAAATCGTTTAGGGTCGGAATATTACGCGCCCACATGCCATCGCCGCCGGCGCTTTCATCGATGATGGCTGTAATCACACCTTGCGCATTCGAGGCCACCGAGTCAGCGGTATTCAATTCACAATCCCACAAACCCGCCTCAACAAAGGCATTGCTTTGTTCCTCAGTCAGGGCATATTCGGGTTTATTATTTAGTTGAAACGGCACAATGCCGAGGTGAAAACCACGTGCCTCATCTAGCCCCGCCGCCTGTATTTGCACCAAGGTTAAATAGGACGCAAACGCATCGGTACCGCAAATATAAGTCGGCTTGCCGTCGTTGGCCTTATAACCCGCGCCCCAAATCGGGGCGGGTGGCTTTAGCACGGCTGGCGCAATGGTTGATTGTGCGGCTGGGTTGCCATTACTTGGCGTGCCGGTGTTAAACAAACGCGGCCCAAGCGCGTTATATGCTGCCCCTGCACACACAACGGTCAAAGCCAGACCTACGATCAGAAAAAAGACGATTCGAGTTTTATTTAATTGCATGATTTCCCTCCTGCGGGAATTTAAAAATTTAACAGTGGCAGAGTGACAGGGTGCAAAGAAGCAAGTTGCAGAGTTGCAACATACCCCTTTGCCCCTTGCCGCCTGCCATCTGCCCCTTGCCACCCTTAGTTTTTCATTCTAAAAAAATTTCTCAGCTCTTCCATCGCGGCATGAGTGTCTTCAAGCTGATGCACTTGTTCGAGCATATCAGCTTGCAAACGTTGGGCGCGACCAGAATTGGCCTCATTGGAGCCGAGCAACTTGGCTTGCATATACACTGTGCCCATCGCCGCCAAAGTATGATCGAGCTGTAATTGTGCCTGCGCCATCGCATCACGCAGCCGTTGCAATGACTCCCATTGCTGGCGTTTAATCGCAATCGTTTTATCGAGTTCATCCGAAACCAATTTGCTTTGGGCTTGGTTGCGCTGCGCCGCAAAACGTTCCAACTCTTTGGGCACACTCAACAAGTCACGCGCAATCACAGGGTCACGCGCATACACATCGGTGGCCTGTGCCAGCCGGTAAATCTGGGCAATCCAATCTTCCATACTGCGCGTCACATCAAACAAATGGGCATCGAGCGCCCCATTGTCTTTGCGTCCAATTTCACGCACCAACAAATCGCGGTATTCCAAAGCCTTGACTAATTTTTGGCGCAATTCGGGCAACACGATGCTTTTTAAATCAAATTGCTGCCGAAACATCTCATCCAAAATACGATGCCGCAATTGGTCATCTCGTAAAGTTGTCCATACGATGCCGATCTCGCCAATCAAACCGAGGCCGAGCCACATCCACCATGCGCCGGGCACAAATGACACACCCAGTGCCGTGGCCCCCGCCCCCAATATACTCAGGGCGATCACAATCGCGCTTTCTGGACGAAATAACGCATATGAAAATAAGGATTGAGTTGCCTGTTTTAACGATTCAGGCCGGAATAATTGATCT
>CAZLOF010000239.1:0-7125 GCA_964560745.1 uncultured Thermoflexus sp. | reverse complement strand
GATGAAAGCAAATTTGGCTTATTACTAACGCTGCCCACCATATTCTTGGTGTTGGTCTTTCTGGCCTTGCCCATCACCTATGCATTTTTCATGAGCCTAAACCAGATCGAGCTAACCATCTCGCCCGATTGGGATTTTGTTGGGTTAGAAAATTATACTGGCCTACTCAACGATAAACGTGTGATCGATACTGTGCCCCGCACCCTCTATTTTGCTGGATTCGCGTTTTTATTGTGCTACCCTGGGCGGTTGCGCCTGTAGTCAGTGGCGTGATGTGGCGCTATATGTTTCACCAAAGTTATGGCCTCATTAATGCATTGCTCACCAGTTTAGGCATCATCGATAAATATGTGGTGTGGTTCGATAACCCGACCGTTGCTTTAAGCATCGCCAGTTTTGCCACCGCGTGGAAAGCGCTGCCATTTTCAACCCTCATTATGTTGGCCTCCATGCAAGGCATTTCAGAATCACTATTTCGCGCCTCGAAAATGGATGGGGCCAATATCTTCCATCGTTTTCGTTATGTCACCTTGCCACATTTGCGCCCCACCCTCATCTTTGTTGTCGTGCTGCAAATTATTTCATCGCTGCAAGCCTTCGATGTCATTTTTACACTCACACGCGGTGGCCCAGGCCAAGGCACAGTGGTGCTTAATTATCTAACCTTTGTAAATGCATTCGAGCGACTAAGCATCGGGGCAGCTTCAGCCATGTCAATCATGTTGGCGGTGTTAATCGTGTCACTCAGCGGTCTATCGATTTATATTTCGATGGGTCGCAAAGGCAAGGCCAAGGGCTAAATCTATGCGCCAATTTTTATACGACCGCGTTCGACCCATTATTTTATATGCGCTGGCCGGTTTTTTCGTTATCTGGACCGTCGCGCCGGTTTTGTGGATCGCCACTATGAGTGTGCAGCCCGAAATCAATTATGTATCGGTGCCACCCAAACTCAGCTTAGCAGATATCAGTTTGCGTTGGTATGGCGAAATGTTGGCCCAAACCGATGTTGCTGCCGCGCTGCAAAATAGCCTCGTCATCGCCTTATCAACAATGGTCTTGTGCTTAGTATTTGGGGCACTGGCGGCCTACCCGCTTTCACGGTTGCAATTGCCACGCAAAAATTGGTTTCTCACGGCCAGCATCGTGTCACGCATGATTCCATCGATGGTACTCATCATCCCGATGTTTCTCATCATGCGCCAACTACGCCTGCTCGACACACATCTCTCACTCATCATCGTCTACACCACCTTTTTGCTGCCCTATGTCATTTGGATGTTGAAGAATTTCTTCGACCAAATTCCATACGCCCTCGAAGCTGCCGCACGCATGGACGGCTGCACTCGTTTGGGGGCGTTGTTTCGCGTCATGATCCCTGTAGCAGGGCCGGGCGTGGTTGCCACCGCCGTGTTTGCCTTTATTGGCGCATGGAACGAATTTTTATTTGGGCTTATTTTGTCCACCCGCTTTGCCGTGCCCATCACCGTAAAACTTTCGGCTTTGGTCAGCAGCACTTTTCATTCCGATACATCGTTGGTTGCCGCCACCGGCATGTTAGCCATCATCCCCGTTGTTGCATTGGTCTTCGTCCTTAATCGCTATATTGTGCGTGGCTTGGTCGAAGGCGTTAAGTATTAATTTATCAGGAGAATTTAATGAGTCGTGTATCGCTTCGTGGCCTTGCAAAATCATTCGGACCCGTCCAAGCAGTGAAAGATGTGACCTTGGAAATACCAGACCACGCCTTTGTCACCCTACTTGGCCCGTCGGGCTGCGGCAAAACCACCACCTTAAACATGTTGGCTGGGCTAGAAAAAGTAACGCGTGGTGAAATTTATTTAGACGACCAAGCCGTCACCCAATGGGCACCGCATGAACGTGGCATGGCAATGGTGTTTCAAAATTACGCACTTTACCCACACATGAATGTGTTTGGCAATATCGCCTTTGCCTTGCAATTGGCAAAAGTGCCCAAACCCCAAATTAAAGAACGGGTGCAAAAAGTCGCCAAAGCGCTTGAACTAGAAGCCTTGCTAGAACGCCGCATCTCACAACTTTCGGGCGGTCAACAACAACGGGTGGCGCTGGCCCGCGCCATGGTCAAAGAGCCAAAAGTCTTTCTCTTCGACGAGCCACTCTCCAACCTCGATGCCGCCTTGCGCACCCGTATGCGCAGCGAGATCAAAAAGCTCCATCAACAACTCCATGCCACCTCGGTCTTTGTGACACACGACCAAGAAGAGGCCATGATTTTGTCTGACTATATTGCTGTGATGCGTGAAGGCTTGGTGGTGCAATATGGCCCCGCCGAAGATGTGTATCGCCGACCACAAGATATTTACGTGGCAACTTTTATCGGCAAACCCCGCATGAGCACCATTGCTGGGCATTTGCGGGTGAATGGGCAAGACGGCATCATGACATTTACGACTGACGGTATCAATTTAAGTTGGCCGCACACGCCCCAAGATGGCAGCATTAACGCCATTGATACCGATGTGCAGCTTGGCATACGCGCCGAAGATGCACGAGTGATCGCAGCGTCATCTTCGCAACTCGCCGACACCTTTACCGGTGAGGTCTCGCTGGTCGAGCCGCTCGGCTCTGACACCTTTGTCGAAATTACCCGCGGCCCACATGCCATCACCACCCGTGTCGAGCCAGATCGCCACCTAAAACCACAAGAATCTGTCGTTGTGCAGTTACCGCGCCACAAATTACATTTCTTCGATGCAAAAACCGGCAAACGCATCAACCTTTAAATGGGAAAAAGATGAAGATTACCGCCGTCAAAACCTATGTTCTAAGTCACCCGCTGCCGCGCGGGGTTGGCCCCTCAACGGCATACTATCATTCACGCAGCACCCTCATCATCAAGATTGAAACCGATGCCGGACTAAGCGGTTGGGGCGAAACAACCACCTTCACTGGGGTGCAGGCATTAATCGACCAACAGTATGCGCCGATGCTAATTGGGCAAGACCCAATTGCCCACCGCAAACTATGGCGCAACCTGTGGGGGCCAAATTTTGGCAATGGCATGGCGTTGGGCGGGGTCGATATGGCGCTGGATGACCTGCGCGGCAAAGCCCTAAAGTTGTCTGTGGCCGAGCTATATGGTGGGCGCTTGCGTGAACGCATTATGGTTTATGCCTCGGCCATGAACTATATCGAGGGTGAAAACCCTGCCGAGCAATACCCGCGTGAGGCCGAAGCACTCTTGGCCCAAGGATTCGGGGCGATGAAAATGCGCATCGGCGGGCAGCCCCTGCGCCAAGACCTTGCAGCCATGACGGCGGTGCGACGGGTGGTAGGTGACGACGTTAAGCTGATGGCGGATGGCAATGGCGCTTATACGCTCGGCAGCGCCATTCAAATGGGGCGCGAAATGGAGAAGCTGGGCTTTTATTGGTTTGAAGAGCCATTGCCCCAAAGCGTACCCGAATATGCTGGCTATGAAGTCTTGACTGACAAACTCGATATTGCCATTGCCGCCTGTGAAGGGCTGACCACGCGCGGTATGTTTAAAGAGGCCATTACACGGCGAGCGATGGATATTGTGCAGCCCGATGTCAGCCTTGCGGGCGGCATTGGCGAATGTTTGTTTGTGGCCGAAATGGCGCGGCTGTGGGGCATTCAATGTATGCCGCATTGTTGGGGCGGGGGCTTGCTCATTGCCGCCACCGTGCATTTGCTATCGCTGCTGCCCGATGCCTCGTGGGCACGCCACACCGAGCCACCCATGCTCGAATATGATTTTGTCGAAAGCCCATTTCGCGACGAATTACTCTCGACCAAGCTCGACCTGCGAGATGGCTATATCGCCGTGCCAACAGGGCATGGACTGGGCGTAGAGATCGACGAGGAGCGATTGGCCTATTATGCAAAATGACCGACGCAAACGCAATATAAACGGCGACGACATTTTTAACGTGCGTTGGGTCGATGCGCCATGCTTGTCTGCAAACGGGCAACACTTGGCGTATACCGTCACTTATCTTGACCGCGCAGGCGATGCCATGCGCACCCAAATACGCTGCGGCCAATGGGAACACGCCGGGCACAGCCCGAAGTGGTCGCCCGATGGCTCAACTTTGGCGTTTATTCATGATGATGCCAACGGCATTGCGCAAGTTTGGCTGTGGCATCGTCACGGCCAAGCCGCCACACCGATCACCCATTTACCCCAAGCCTGTAGTTGGCCGACATGGTCGCCCGATGGCACACAAATTGCATTTTTAGAGAATGGGCAATTGTGGGTATTTGCTAGCGATGATCATTCATCAACGGCGCTGACATTTGGGCACGAAGCCATCGCCACCCCGTGTTGGCTGCCCAATAGTCGCCACATTGCCTTCACCGAATCGCGCCAAATGGGCAGCGAAACCCAAGTATGGCTATGCCAAGTTAACCCCGCTCTGCCAGCCCCCCCCATCTTGCTTTATACCAATCTCGGCCCCATTCGTGCCCTTGCCAGCGCCCCAAGTGGCGCGGCGCTGGTGTGGATTGGGCATGATCGCGGGTTAGCGCAGGGGGTGAATTTTGGGGTGTGGCATTTTGATCTTGCCAGCCAAACCGCATGTCCCCTCACTGCCACATTTGACCGCAGCATTGGCCTCACCACCCGCTCCGACGATGTGCGCGGCATGAACCCGCCCGATTTGGTTTGGCTGCGCCAGCGCGATCAAGATCGCGGCGATCTTGATCGCATTTATGTGGCCTATGCCGAAGGTGGGGCCAGCCACATCGGCTGGGTTGGGCTGGATGGGACGATGCGGCCCATCATTACAGGCGAGCGCAGTTGTTTGGCCTTCAGCATCGCCCCGGCCACTGGCAGCATCGCGGCGGTGATCGCCACTGCGACTGACCCCGGCGAAGTCATTGCCACCGATTTAGACGGCAACGGCGAACACAACTTGACGCAGGTCAATGCGGCATGGCTGAGCGAATTGCAATTGAGCCAACATCAGGCCATGCATTTTGTGGCGAGTGATGGGGTGATGGTAGATGCGTGGCTGGTGAAGCCCTCTCTTTCGTCCCCCCCAATTGGGGGGGAGCGTTACCCACTCATTTTGCAGATTCACGGCGGGCCACACTATGCCATTGGGCATCGTTTCTATCTCGAATTTCAGCGTTTGGCGGCGCAGGGTTACATTGTGCTGTTTGGCAATGCCCGCGGCAGCCAAGGCTATGGCGAAGCATTCGCCACCCGCATTCGGGCCGCATGGGGCGAGCGTGATTATGCCGATTTAATGGAGATGCTTGATTATGCCCTGCGCGACCCGCAAGTTGACCCAACGCGGCTGGCGGTGACGGGCGTGAGTTATGGCGGGTTTATGACCCATTGCATCATTGGGCGCACTCAACGTTTTCGCGTCGCCATCACCGAAAACGGCATTAGCAATTTACTCAGTAATTACGCTCATACAACCAATCAATTATTTTGGCAATGGCAATTGGAAGGCACGCCCGATCAGCAGCCAGCGCGTTATCACGCCTTATCGCCCATTCACAACGCCCATTTGGCTCGCACACCTTTGCTGCTCATTCATGCCGAGCAAGACATTAATTGCCCAATTGGGCAAAGCGAAGAAATGGCGGCGGCGTTACAGGCGGCAGGCTGCCCGGTGCAATTGGTGCGCATCCCTGAAGAAGGGCATCTGATGAATTTAGTCGGTAAACCTAGCCACAGGTTGCTGCGCACCCATGCGCTAGACACATGGCTAAGGCAATGGTTAATGATTAGTGGTTAATGGTTAATGGTTAATGGTTAATGGTTAATGGTCAATGATTAATTAACCATTGACCATTAACCACTAACCATTGATTTAAAGAGGTAAAAACAATGACCATAAAAGTATTTCAAATTGACCCCGTGCCAGTACTGGCTCCCTATACCTATGAAAAAGAGGTCATTCGCAACGCTGGTGGCGAAATGATCATTGGCGATTGTAATACCCCCGAAGATGTGTTGGCACAAGCAGGCGATGCCGAAATTTTGTTATTGTCGTGGAAAAACATCGTGCCGCCTGCCGTGATGGACGCACTACCCAAGGTTCGGCTGATTATTCGCTGGGGGGTGGGTTATGACCAAATTGATGTGGCTGCCGCCACCGCTCGCGGTATTGCGGTAGGCAACGCCCCAAAATACGCCTCGGAAGATGTGGCTGAACAAGCCATTGCGTTATTGCTCAGTTGTGCGCGGCGTGTCAGTTGGTTTCATCATCGTATGCAGCGCGGCGAATGGAGCGCCGCCAATTCGAACAAAATTTACCGCATGAAGGGTCGCACCTTGGGCTTGATTGGGATTGGGCGGATTGGCGCAGCAGTGGCCCGGCGGGCAATAGGGCTAGGGCTAAACGTCATCGCCTACGATAAAGTATTGAGCGATGATGCGGTGCGGGCGGTTGGGGCAACCCCGCGTAGCATGGATCAAGTCTTGGCTGAATCGGATTACATCTCGGTGCATGTGCCCCTGAGCGCGGCGACGCGGCACTTAATTAACGCCGAGTGTTTTGCCAAAATGCGCCAAGGCGCGATCATCATCAATACCAGCCGCGGCCCCGTTATCGACGAAGCCGCGCTAATTGATGCCATCAACAGTGGTCACTTGGGCGGGGCAGGCTTAGATGTGTTTGAGCAAGAACCATTGGCGAAAGATAGCCCATTGCGCAGTATGGAACATGTGGTGATTACACCACACATGGCGGCTTATTCTGAAGAAGCATGGCATGGGTTGCGGGTCGAAGTATGCGAAGTGGTCAGTGAATGGATTCGAGACAGTTGGTCATCGGCGGTGGTTAACCCGCAAGTAAAAGCCAATTTGCGCCCAAGAGCATAAAAAAGCGGCGCTTAGTGCGCGTCTAGGGACGCGCACCTTGAACTACACAGAATGCGCGACTGGGGACACGCACTAAATTGATTGATCTTATCCAAAGATGCACAAAGCATCGCAACTC
This sequence comes from uncultured Thermoflexus sp., assembly GCA_964560745.1. Classification (GTDB taxonomy): domain Bacteria; phylum Chloroflexota; class Anaerolineae; order J036; family Brachytrichaceae; genus AQU-03. Next base: position 163 of record CAZLOF010000239.1, on the reverse strand, counting down.
TTTTTTTTAGTACGGAGGATAAAATGTTTAAAAACACTCACAAACGTGGCATTACCCGCCGCCGATTTATACAGATCGGCGGCGGGAGCGCAGCGGCCTTATTAGCCGCCGCTTGCGCACCAGCCACACCTGCGGCCCCGCCTGCGCCCACCAATGCACCCGC
>CAZLOF010000238.1:0-7137 GCA_964560745.1 uncultured Thermoflexus sp. | reverse complement strand
GCTGAGGCTAACCATGTGGCTGGGTTGACCTGCACCCCGCCTACGGCTACCTCCCAATGTAGATGAGGACCTTCGGTGCGCCCCGTATTACCGCTTTTTGCAATCACATCGCCAGCTTTTACCATTTGACCTACTTTTACATTGGCTTCACTCAAGTGGCAATAGGCACTAAACACCCCACGCCCATGATCGATAAATACCACTAAGCCCCGCACATCAAGCTGCTCAACCGCTGCTACTTGCCCGCTTGCGGGGGCTTGTACGGGCGTGCCTACAAAGGCTCGAAAATCCATGCCGCTGTGATAAGTATTGAGTATGCCGCCATTAAAATTACGCCGTGCGCCATAAGTTGAGGTTACGTCGCCAAATGCTGGATATTTAAACGTGCCATCCCACCACTGTTGATCGGTATATTTTCCATAAATTTGATCGAGCCGCGCTTGTTCGGCTTCGTTTAGTTTTGGGTTAAGCAAAGGCAATAAGCCATAACCGACAAATACATTTTGAAACCCATAATTATGGGGTGTCAGTTGAACTCGGCCTTGTAATTCGGTTTTTGCGGCGCTATCAGTGAGGGCGATCAAATTAATGTCAACCACCTCAACTTGTTGAAGCGCCGGAATGCCGACCATAGCAATGTAGAGCCCTTCGGCTTTTTTATAAAAATTTAAGGGGGTGTTGCCCATTTTGCCCTCAAACGACTGAAGTGGCGCAGAGGTGTAGGCACGAATACTAACCACTTCGCCTGCAATAGGGGCTGGGGGGTCTATATCAATTTGGGTAAATGGCTGGGGCAAATTGCCCTCAACCGTGACTTGGGGAATGCGCAACAATTGACCAGCCACCAAACAATCAGCACAGGGCAGCTTATTCATTTGTTGTAATACATAGGGCGCAAGCCCATATTGGGCGGCAATACCCAGCAATGTATCACCCAGGGCAACCCGATGTAAAGCAATTTTAGGTGTAAATGGCTGCGGCATTCGCAATTGTTGCCCCACCAATAATACATTTGATTGGGTTAAACGGTTGCGCTGTGCCAAATCGGTGACCGAAAAACCAGATTGGGCCGAAAGCAAGGCCAATGTATCGCCGATGCCAGCCACTTTGAGCGTGGGGTCACCTATCACTACAGAACGGGTTGGGCGAATAACAGGGGCTGAAGTTGCCACTACTTCAATTCGTGGCTGATCGACGACTGAATCATCGGGCGCGGGTGTGGCAACTTGGGCCGGAAATTCATTGGCCCCAGCCGCGTTTATGGCAGCGTTGACGGCCATAGGTGTGCTTAATTGCGCCGCAGCCATCAGCCACGACGTTAAGCCAAATGTCAAAACACCATAAAAAAATTGCTTGCGCACGTATTGTGAATTTTCTCACAATCCTTTCAGACTATTCACAAATCCGGCCTCGCGCAGTTGTTTAAATTTTCGCAAACCGCTCATCACATCGGGCATTTTGCGGCCTAGGGCTTGCTCAATTTTGTTCACGTCGAGGGCCAAGTTGGGTGAGCGTGGTGCACGCAACGCTACATCACGAAACGAAGTGGCATCGATCAAGGTTTCATCTAAATTAAACGTATGCGCCACCGCACGTGCAAACTCATATTTGCTCAGACCTTGCCCACCTACCGCGTGAAAAATACCCTTGTTCGCGTCACCCAGTGCAATCAAATCTAAGATGACATCGCATAAATCATTGACCAACATCGGGCAAAATGTCACATCGGCAAAGCCGGGCAATCGTTCCCCGCGTTCAAGTTTATGCAACATCCACTCAGCCAAGCTATGTTTTGCCTGAAAATTCCAGCCATAAAAATTAACACGTAACACAATCGTACTGGGCAAAATTGCCAACACAGCTTGCTCGGCTTGCAGTTTGGTAATGGCATAAACGCTGGGCGGGGTGGGTTGATCATCTTCGCGGTAGCGTAAACTTGGGTCATCACCATAAAACACCGCATCGGTTGAAATATAAACGAGGCCAGCGCCCAACGTTGTGGCGGCCTGTGCTATAGCAGCACTGGCATCAACATTAATGCGTTTTGCTTCAAATGGGTGATCTTCACACCAGTCAACATTGGCCGCAGCAGCGCAATGCACAATCCAATTGGGCTTAATTTGCGCAATTAAGGCTTGGGTCGCAGCAACATCGGTTAGATCAAGCGTCACGCCCCCGTGCAATGGGTGTTGACGGGTGACAGGGGTTACACTCCAGCCGGCATCACGGGCCGCCAATACCAAATTCGCCCCCAACAAACCACTTGCGCCTGTAATTAATATTTTTTTAGTCATTAATATCCTTTCAATCCTTCGTCTAACCCCACCCGACAAGCAAACCCTAAGGCCGTTAACCGTGCAATATCAGCTTGCCAATAAAGCGGGTCACCCGCGCGAATGATGCCATCGAATTGAATTTGGTGCTGCGGCGCTAATTTATGCGCCAATTCACGTATGCTGACGCTAATGCCGTTAGCAATATTAAATGCCTCGGCCCGCATTGGGGCAAATTTAAGCAAAGTCACCAAGGCTTGTGCCACATCATCCACATGGATAAAGTCACGGGTTTCGTTGCCACTACCACTCAGGTAGATGGATTGACCAAGTGGTGTAGCTCGCGCTTTTTGCAAAATATCCCACACCACTTGCCGCTGCAACCCTACTCCATAGGCTGAAAAAATTCGCGCCGATGTAATAGGCATGTCAAACAATTGATGAAACTCGACCCCAAGTTGTTCGACCATGCGCTTGTGAAAACCATAAGGCGAAATTGGGCACAAGTCACTATCTTCACCAATTGGTAATCGTTGAGGGTTGCCATAAACAGCGGCACTCGATAACAATAGGGTGCGACAATGCGGTGACGCTTGCCGCAACACATTCAGTAAGGCAAAGGTAGCGCTGACACTATTGGCAAAATCACGTTGTGGGTCGATGATTGAATCGCGAACCGAAGCCGGCCCCGCACAATGCACACAAGCATCTGGGGGGCGCAGCGCAATAAGCGCGGCTAATGCCGAGGCATCATCTGGCAATCGCATGTCTTTAATGGGTAGTGTCGCCCATCCTTCGGCCTCACAAGCCATACAAACAGCTTTGCCAATAAACCCCGTGGCCCCCGTAATCAAAACATTCATGAATTGTGGTCAAGTGTATCAAACCAACTTAACACCTTATGCTATAATATTACCCGCTGTTATCCAGTGATCACCGGTATCTAGCGATAGATTTAAGTCACGATTGATTCGTGGGCCTGTTGAGGAAACACAAGGCAAGTGAATAGATTGGAATACCCGTTTGTTGCGGGTTGTTTTTGTCTGTATATTCGCGCCTCAACCAGTCACTGGTTGAGGCGTTTTTTATTTTTTGTAAAGGTGGTAAATTACATTGGCAATCTCACGTGATAAAAAAGAGGCAATCGTAGCTGAATACAAGGAATTGGTTCGCAAAAGCCAAGCCATCATCATCACCAAATATGGTGGGATGGATATGAAGCAGCTCGATAAAGTGCGCAAAGAAATGCGCAGTGCACAGGGCGAATTTCACGTCACCAAAAACACATTGCTGCTCAAGGTGTTAAAGGACGCTGGGCAAGAAGTGCCAGAAAAATGGTTGACGGGGCAAGCTGGCGTTAACTTTTGTTTCAAAGACCCTGCCGCTAGTGCTAAAAAAGCCGGTGAATTGGCGAAAGAATTTGAGAAATTCTCAGTTATCGGCGGCGTATTAAGTGGTAAAGCGATCGATCCAAGTGGCGTTGATGCACTTGCTTCATTGCCACCTATCGAAACATTACGGGCAGAAATCATTGGTTTGATTTCATCGCCAGCCACCAATATTGTCAGCGTTTTGAACAGCGCTGTCGCAGGCGTTATGTATGCGTTGCAAGCAAAAATCGACAAAGAGCAACCAGCAGAAGCATAACTAGGATGGGTTGATTGTCCGGTTAATATGTATTTTTGGTTGAAGCAAAAATTAACAGATTAACCACTTAACCCATAAAAAAACAAACTAAATTAAAAATCAATTAAATTAATCTGGAGAAGAATTACAAATGGCAGATCTAAATGCACTCGTAGACCAACTAAGCAGCTTAACCCTGCTCGAAGCCGCCGAACTGAAGAAATTGCTTGAGGCCAAGTGGGGTGTAACCGCCGCCGCCGCCGCCGTTGCAGTTGCCGCTGGCCCAGCCGCCGCCGCTGCCCCAGCCGCCGTTGTTGAAGAACAAACCGAATTCGATGTCATCCTTCACGAACCCGGCGCTAAGAAGATCGAAGTAATTAAGGTCGTGCGCGCAATCACCAACCTCGGCTTGAAGGAAGCCAAGGACTTGGTCGAAACCGCCAATGGCGTCATTCAGACCGGTGTTTCTAAGGCTACAGCAGAAGACACCAAGAAGAAGCTAGAAGAAGCTGGTGCAAAAGTATCGATGAAGTAAAAGTGTGAAAGTGCCTAAGGCACTATCCCTTCGCCAAGCTTTGATTGACAAAGGGATAGTGCCTTAGGTATTATGTTTTGAGGCGATCCTAATTGTTAGGAAGCTACAAAATTCTCGAAATACTTTTCTAAGTCAAAACAAAACCCGTTTTCACTAAAATGTGAAAACGGGTTTTGTTTTATTCTTGGTATAGTAGCCCCCATGAGCGACAATGATCTTGCCCAACGCATGGTGCGTTATGCCGAATTATTAATCAAAATCGGGGTCAATTTACAACCCGGTCAATCGTTAAATATTGCTGCTGATCTTGGACACCGTGACTTTGCGAAGGAGGTTGTCGCGGCAGCCTATCGCAGTGGGGCAAAATTTGTTAATCTTGATTGGATCGATACGCCATCGGCCCGAATGCGTTATTTACATAGCAAAGCCGAATATTTGGATGAATTGCCCGATTTTTTAGTGGCAATGCGACATGAGTTTGTCGATCATAAATGGGCCAGATTGGCATTAATTGGCGACGATTTCCCGAATATTTTTGATGATGTTGAGCCAGCCTTGATGCAACGGGTGCAAAAAACACGAGCGCGGTTGATGCGCTTTTTTACCGAGGCTCAAATGTCTAATCGTTTGGCGTGGTGTGTGGCGGGTGTCCCCACCCGTGCATGGGCGCATAAAATTTACCCCCATTTACCAGTTGATGACGCTGTGGCGCAACTATGGAATGAAATTTTGCGTTTGGTGCGGGTCGATCAACCTGACCCAATTGCGGCATGGCAACAACATGACACAAATTTGCGCAAGGTTACACAATTTATGCACAAAAATCAGGTGTGTCGTGTGCATTTTTTTGACCCTGTGCTGGCTGACGATGGGCAGCCCAACACCGACTTAACAATTGGGCTAACGGCTCGCCCGGTTTGGGTCGCTGCTTCTGCGGTTACGCCCGAAGGTGTGCGATTTTTGCCAAACATGCCCACCGAAGAAGTATTTACTACACCACATCGATTACAGGCCGATGGGTATGTGCGCACCTCAAAACCGGTTTTTCCATTTCAACGCGAAGTGCGCGAGGCTTATATTCGCCTAGAGAAGGGCGAAGTGGTTGAATTTCGGGCCAAACATGGCGAAAATGTATTGAAATCGTTTTTTGAAGTGGCAGGTACACGGCGTTTAGGTGAAGTGGCCTTGGTCGATGTTCGTTCACCCGTCAACCAAAGTGGTCTCGTGTTTTACGATACGTTGTTTGACGAAAACGCAGTATGCCATATTGCATTTGGTAATGCTTACCCCGAAGGTATGGCAGGCGCAACTGACATGGACGAAGCTGCACGTGTGGAAGCTGGGGTTAATGCATCGGATGCGCACGAAGATATGATGATTGGGACCCCGACCATGAATGTAACAGGCATTTGCGCCGATGGCAACCATGTGATGATTATGCAAAATGGGCAATTTGTTGATGCCGTGTTCGCCTAAATGGGAATAGCGCAGTAGAGGGATGTTGTTGAATCGAAAAGAAGAATTGTGGCAGCGCATTGATAACCCAGTGGCATGGGATGCGGCACTACAAACGCTGCCATCACCACACGTGTTGCAATCTTGGGCATGGGGTGAATTTAAAGCCCGTTGGGGCTGGACAGCCGAGCGCTGGTTAGGCCCACAGGCCGCAGTTCAAATTTTGCGGCGGCGTATTGGGCCATTATGTGTGTTATATGCACCCAAAGGGCCAGTGGCAGCCAATGCAATGGCCTATGAAGCGGCATTGGCTTGGATAGAACAACGCGCTAAACGCAATTTAGCCGTATGGGCCAAAATTGATGGCGACCCAGTGTTTGCAACCGAGGCCCAATCAAACAATGAAAACACGCATATAGAAAACCTAAAGCAATTGCGCCACCACCTAAACAAGCGTGGTTGGCAATTTTCTAAGCAGCAAATTCAATTTCGCAACAGTTGCATCACCCATTTACAGGCTAGCGATGATGAATTGCTGGCCCGTATGAAGCAAAAATGGCGCTATAACGTGCGTTTGGCCGAGCGGCGTGGTGTGACAGTGCGGGCTTCAACCCCAGCCGATTTTCCATTGCTATATGAAATGTATGCTGAAACTGCCCAACGCGATGGCTTTACCATTCGTGAGGCAGGTTATTATTTTGATGCATGGCGCAGTATGAATGGTAGTGGGTTTATTGCCGACCGCGACGGGCAGGCATTGGCAGGGCTAATATTGTTTGGGTTTGCCGACCGCGCTTGGTATTTTTATGGCATGAGCCGGAGTGAAGGGCGTGAGCATATGCCGACTTATGCATTGCAATGGGCGGCGCTGCGCTGGGCGCGTGATCGTGGCTTTGCCAAATATGATTGGTGGGGTGCGCCGGATGATTTAACTGACCCTAATGACGGTATGTCGGGTGTATGGCGTTTTAAAGAAGGGTTTGATGCCCAATTTGTCGAAGGTATTGGCGCATGGGATTACGCCCCCTCTAAATTGTTATTTTGGTTGGCAACAGGCCCTTGGTTAAAGGGCTTGGCTTAATCCAAAGGTAAAAATGCGCAGCCATTAAAATAGCGCACTGAGCACGCTAAGACCGTCTTCGCGTCCTAAACTCCAGGCCTCAAGGGCATGTTTTACACTCAATTATTTTCATCATTTACAGTCGGGCAATTGCAAATTGGCGAAGGTATTGATATAAACGTATTTTC
>CAZLOF010000237.1:4960-7193 GCA_964560745.1 uncultured Thermoflexus sp. | reverse complement strand
GCTGGTCGGAGGTAAGTTGGTGAAAGGCTTTGCGGGCGGATAAGGCTTGCCCTTGATGCCGTTGAATAGCATCACCGAGGGTTAAGCTGAGACCATCGTGCATAAAACGGGCGCGGGTGTGTAGCCCCCAAAGTGCGGCGGTGCGCATTTTATTGCGGGCCTCGGCGCTGCCGGTTTGATAAATACCATCGCCTGTGCCGATATCGTGTAATAAGAAATCGCTAAAGGGGCGTATGCGTTTGTTGCCTAGGGCTTGGGTTACGGTAAAAGTGCCGCCATTTAGCAAGGTGCCCGGCGGTGATGTGACCATAGCCGGGGTATGGCAGGTGCTACACCCGATTTGGGTGAATAAGGCTTGACCATCAATAACGGCTTGGGTTTGAATGGTGGCATCATTGCGGGCGGGGGCCTTTAACGAGCGCATAAAATTTGTAAAGGCATGAACATCGCGACCAAATGGATATTCTACGCTTGCTTCTTCTTCGGGGTCGGCTACGGTGTCGTAGGCCGCAACCGATTTGCCATTGGAGGTGTTTTCATCAGGCATGAGTGGGCTGGTAATGCCCATTTCGTTTAAATAAGCATCGACTGCGAATGAAAGCAAGCTGGCATGTTGGCTTTTCCAGCCAAAACGCCCCACACGTTTAATGCCCGAGCCTTCTAGTACTTCAACCATCACGGCTTCGCCGCGCATATCGGCGGGCTGAGCGGCGGCAATGGCTAACAAAGTGTCATCTGATACGGCTTCGACAAAGCCATCGCCCAAAATGCTAGGCGAGAGACGTAAGGCTATAATTTCGTTGCCATCTTGCACCTGCTCTTGCAATGAATAATGAATAGCGCGGTCATGGATAAGCGACCCACCGGCATGATCGACAAACTTGCCATTGTTCATGCGCCCAGCCCGCACTACTGTCACTTGGCTTGAGCCACCCGACATCGGCGATTGATGACATTCGCGGCAGGCTTGGGCGTTATAGACCGGGCCTAGGCCATCGGCGATATCTTCAACGGCATCAAATACCTTTTTGGCGGCGTAAAACGTGAGTGGGCTTTCTTCGTCTTCGGGGCTACCCAATGGGATATGACCATTGTTGCCTTGACCCGTCGGCGCATCGTCGATGGGCAACATCTCTGTGCCTAGCATCGATACATAAACCTTGCTATTTGCCAATTGGTGTAATTGCGGGGTATTTGGCGCAGGTTCGGCTGAGTTTGCGATGGCTGGACCCAAAGCTAAAACAGTGGCTGTGGCGCTACATAGTAGCATGGTGCGTGAATGGGTTTTAAAATTAAACATGGTGAATAGCGATAATGGTTAAAATTTTGATTAACAAGTGTGTTGAATGATAACATTTGTGTTTCAAAAATGCTACTTGCAATGCACTTCAATCTCTGTGTTTTGAATAATGGATCGCAAAACCTGTTTGCTTTGATCTTGGGCCGACATTTGAGCAAAATCCACGCCATCAAACAAGCTACCTAAGTCGCGGCTGACGATAAGATGTAAAAACGTGCCTGATCGTATGCCTTCGGCGATATCAGCCTTATTATTGTCAATTACCAAATCTTTATTGCCTCCCCATGCCAAAGCTGTTTTAAGGTTGAATGGGGTCGCTACTGAGGTATTTGGCGCACGCACTTCGCCTTCGATCAGCAAACTGCTGCCGATCATGCTGATATCGGTGGGCAAATTTTGGGCACTGGCTATGCCGTAGGCCACTAAATAGTGCATTTGGCAGTAATTTGGCTCGCTGCCCCATTGGGTGATGGCGCTGATTGATTGTGGCGTGGTTAACGATTCGACTTGTGGGTTTTTGAGACGGCTGGCATCACTCTCGCCGCCGTGCCCAGCCTTGGCAATTTGTGGCGCAAACAAAGCCGCAATTGTGTCGATGGTCGATGGTTGCACCTGCGCATGGGTGTGAGCGCATGGCACTAGCTCGGCGCTGCCGGTGACCAAATACCCCCGTGTGACGTGAATTTGGTAGCCGAGGTCATTTGTCACCGTCCAACCTTTGCTATCTGTGTCGGGTTGTGCCTTGCCCCAATGCCAATCAAACTGATATAAAACTTGGCCACTGGTTGGGCTGGCGGTGGTGCTGTGGCTGTGGGTGCTTGTAGCAGGCGTAGCAGGAGCTATTGACGTTGCGGTGCAGGCCATAAGCGAAGCCGCACCTAAAATGGTGATTACCAAAGCCAAGCGGGTGATAAATTTTTTGATAAACATGGT
>CAZLOF010000237.1:1714-4950 GCA_964560745.1 uncultured Thermoflexus sp. | reverse complement strand
AATCTACGCTTTGGGAGATAGGTAGTGAAATTGGTAAAACCTTTCATCAACCCAGAATCTACTCTATGCACGAATAATGCCTTTAACTTGTTTAGAAGTTGTTAAGATTTATTTCGGGTTTGGTGCAGCATTTCAGCCGTAAGGCATATACTGAGTCTCATGAAAAATTGGCTGCTTTTTATCGCCCTCGCTATCATTTGGGGGTCATCATTCTTTTGGCAAAAATTGGCATTACAAGAAATTGGGCCATTTCAGGTGGTCGGCATTCGGTTTTTATTGGCATTTTTTTTGCTGTTGGGGTTAATGTGGCACGGTAATTTAAGTTTTCCGCGTGATGCCCGCACTTGGTTTGGTTTTTTTGCGCTCAGCCTCATTTATTCGGCGTTACCAGTTTTTCTTACGGCATGGGCCGGCACCCGCATCGATACCAGCTTGGGGTCGATTTTGAGTGCGACTTCGCCGTTTTTTGTTATTTTGTTTTCGTCATTTATATTTCGTGATGAAGCCAGCAGCCCCACAAAAATCATTGGCACCCTGATTGGGTTTGTTGGCATGATGGTGATTATTGGCGGCGACTTGATTGGTGCAACCAAACAAAGCGATGTGCTGGGGCAATTGGCTCAGATTGGCGCATCGGCTTGTTACGGCCTAGCGCCGGTCATGGCAAATCGTTTGCTCAAAAAACAACACATCACCACCCAATCTGCCGCGCTCATGTTGCTGGCTGATATTGTCATTTGGATGGGGGCCTTTTCTTTTGAGACCGTCAAATTTCCCGTGCAAGCCGCCTCGTGGGCGGGGTTATTGTGGCTGGCCGTGTTGGCCTCTACCGCCGCCAATCTCATTTACTTTACCTTGCTTAGGGCATGGGGTGCGACCCGCTCTGGCATGGTATCGTATGCTATCCCAGTCGTCGGCCTGACTATTGGGGTATTTCTAGGCGAGGCGATTAGCCAACAATTAATATTGGGCGGGGCTTTGGTGTTGTTGGGCATTGCGGTGGTGAATAAAAAACAACCAATCTACAATTAAAAAAATGAAAATTTTTAGCGTATTTCGCTACGAACTTTGGTCATTATTGCGTCGCCCGGGATTTTGGATCGGCATTTTTATCATGCCGATTATTACCGGCGCAATTCTGGGCATTACGTTTGGGGCGGCAATTTTGGCAACGCTGGGGGCGGCCTTAACGCGCACGCCCACGCCTGAGTTACAAGGCTATGTTGATCAGGCTAAAATCATCAAGCCAACGGTTAACCGCTCGGCCTCGTTTGTGCGTTTTGATGACGAAGCCGCCGCCCAAACCGCACTCAATGCCGACAAAATCGCTGGCTATTACCTCATCCCCGCCGATTTTGTGGCAAAGGGCGAATTGCACTTTATTTCAAAGACTTTTAGCCCCTTTGAAACCGAAGATAAAACCGATTTGTTTCAAGCTGTGTTGCGCCAAGATCTGCTCAATGCAAGTCGGGCCGAGCTAGCGCGTATTGACCGCCCGTTGGTCATTACCCGCCGCGAGGCGTTAAAACCCGCTGAGGTTGGCACGACCCAATCAGCCTTAGATGGCCCGCCCATCCCGATGTTTGCTGCCATGATTTTTTTTACCGCGCTTATCGGCTCGTCGAGTTTGCTCATGAATACGATTTCGGGCGAAAAAGAAAATCGGGTGATGGAAGTCTTGATGACCTCGATCACGCCCCTGCAATTGCTCACCGGCAAGATTTTGGCGATGGGGGCGATTGGCATGGTGCAATTAGCGATTTGGCTCGGCTCGGCACTCAATGCTGTGCGCAGTTTTCCGGGTGCAGCGGCGATCGTCGGGCCAATTCCCAACAGCGCCATTGCTTGGGGCGTGCTTTATTTTGTGTTTGGCTACTTTATTTATGCCAGTTTAATGGCGGGCTTGGGTGCACTGATGCCTGCCGCAAAAGAGGCCAGCCAATACACTATTTTGGTCATGATTCCATTGATCATCCCAATTTACATCAGCACCGCCCTTACTGCCGCGCCCAATGGGGCGTTGGCTGTTGGGCTAAGTTTGTTTCCGCTCACCTCGCCTTTGGTTATGGTGATGAGGCTGATGGCTGTTGTGGTGCCGTTGCCACAATTGTTGCTTGGGCTGGTGTTATTGATCGCCACTGCGGGGTTTGTCTTGTGGTTGGTGTCGCGTCTTTTTCGCGCCCAAATCTTGCTGGCGGGCAATAAGCCGACGCTGCGGCAAATTTTAGGACAATTATTTCAAGCCAAAGCGTTATAAAATAAACAGATGCCAAAGTTGCAACTGTCGCTTTTAAATACTACACGCGACGATGATAAAGATGTTGATTTTATTACGCCAAAGCGTAAATCACCCGATGGGGAAAGTACGACAAATTTGATATTTTCATCACATTTGGGTGATAACAGTGAGTTGTTCCCTCAAATTTTACAGTTGCATGTTCCAAAAGGCTCAAAAATAGCGGATGTTACTTATGGCAAAGGCGTTTTTTGGCGTAATGTGAACCCAGAAGATTATTGGTTATTTTTTACTGACCTTAAAACTGGCACTGATTGTCGTAGCTTGCCTTATGCAGATGGTGAAATGGATTGTGTTGTTTTAGATCCGCCATATATGGAGGGTTTGTATCGAGACGATGGTAGTTTTGCAGGTCAAGGCACGCATGACGCATTTCAAGATCATTATTCAAATGGAATTAGGCCCGAAGCAATTACAGCAAAATGGCATGATGCTGTTCTTGAAATGTATATAAAGGCTGCAATTGAAGCAAAGCGTGTTCTTAAAAATGAAGGCGTGTTTATTGTAAAGTGTCAAGATGAAGTAAGTGCAGGTATTCAACGCTTGACACACGTCGAAATTGTAGTGAATTTAAACCAACTAGGGTTTTACCCTAAAGATTTATTTGTATTAACACGATTTAACCGCCCGGGAGTAAGCCGTGTCGTTCGACAATTACATGCGCGAAAGAATCATTCCTATTTTTTGGTGTTCATAAAAGGGGCAACTAAATCTAAAATGGCATCTATTGGGGTGATGAACCATCTATTAGGTGATCAAGCAACTCAAAAGGGGAATCAGAATATGGGGGGAGAAGAGGATATGTAATTTTGATGGAAGAAGCGATAAGCTCACGTTGCTGTAACGTGCTATATTTTTTGTGTCGGCTACGCGGCAAATTTTGATTTAAAACAAATGCAAATCGCCAAGTTTCATCGAGCGCAAACAAATTGATAGCGAC
>CAZLOF010000237.1:0-1704 GCA_964560745.1 uncultured Thermoflexus sp. | reverse complement strand
GGCATCACATTGGTAGGTTGCATTAAAGATGTGATTTATATTTTTGATAGTATTGGTTTGTAGTGATTTACATTCTAAGCGGAATGATCGTCCACGGTAATTAAAACGAATATCGCCTTTATTGTTTCGATCATGGTCATCGTCTTTTACTAATGCAGAAATTCGTTGGTCTTCAAAATACATTTTTCGCAACTTATATTCAGCTACATACCCCATCATCATGCCGCGTAAGCTAGGGTTTGCATCGACAATACTCGTCAGTTCCTCTGTTGTTAAGCCCCAACGATATAAAATGTTTTCACGTTTTAGTTTATAGATTGCTTCGTTTGTTGTTGACATGACGAGGTAATTGTATATCGTTACTCAGATTCAAATCTTGCTTGTAGGCAATAAGCCGAAGCTATGGCATCGTGATTTTGGCAAAAATTTGTTTATCTCTGAGGTAGCGATATGTATTTTATGAGGCGGTTTTCGACTATCATTGCAGTGCAAAATGCTTCGTCGAGGTTGATATCAACGAAACCATTATTCTCAATTTATGACAACGCCTATTCACAAACCCAACATCGATACCCTTGCCATCTTGGGCAACCCACCGGCCTTTAGCGACAAACTCTATGTTGGGCGGCCCAACATTCCCGATCGCGATAAATTGTTTGAACGGATTAATGTTATGCTCGATAGCCGCTGGTTGAGCAACCAAGGCCCATTTGAACAAGCGTTTGAGCGCCGTTGCGCCGAGATTTTGGGGGTGAAACACGCCATTGCCATGACCAACGCCACGCTTGGGCTTGAGATTGTGGCGCATGCGCTGGGGCTAACCGGCGAGGTGATTGTGCCAGCCTATACTTTTGTTGCCACCGCCCATGCTTTGCGCTGGATTGGCCTGACCCCGGTGTTGTGTGATGCTGACCCTGTAACGCATAATATTGACCCCAACAAAGTCGAAGCGCTCATTACATCACGCACCAGCGCCATTTGTGGGACCCATTTGTGGGGCACGCCTTGCGATGTTGAAGCACTTGCAGCTATTGCCCGCAAACACAATTTACGTTTGTTTTATGATGCCGCCCATGCCTTTGGCTGTAGCACCCGCCAAGTGCCCATCGGCGGCTTTGGCGATGCCGAAGTCTTTAGCTTTCATGCCACCAAATTTATTAATTCGTTTGAAGGAGGCATTGTCACCACCAATGACGATGTATTGGCTGAGCGGATCGGCAATATGCGGCGTTTTGGCTTTCATGGCATCCCCGACAGCGTTAAATACCTCGGCACCAATGCCAAAATGCCGGAGATTTCGGCGGTGATGGGCATTACCAGCCTTGAAAGTATGCCCGATATTGTGGCAGTTAACCGCCGCAATTATGCGCAATATGAGGCGGCTTTGGGCGAGCTTGACGGCGTGCGTTTTTATCGGCACAATGCCAACGAACAACACAATTTTCAATATGTGGTGATCGAAGTTGATGAGGCCATCACTGGCATTAGCCGTGATGCGGTGGTGCAACTGTTACATGCCGAAAATGTGGTGGCGCGGCGCTATTTTGCGCCCGGCCTGCATCACATGGAGCCATATGCCTCAGACCCACGCTATGCCAATCTCGACTTGCCCGTGACTGAGCGCCTGTGCGACCAAGTGATTTTGCTGCCCAATGGCACAGCGGTGAATGAGGCTGAGATTGCCGAGACATGTAGCCTCATCAC
>CAZLOF010000236.1:0-7218 GCA_964560745.1 uncultured Thermoflexus sp. | reverse complement strand
AAATCGCTATATGATCTCGCCAAAAACTTGTTTTATTGAAAAGATACAAAAGGTACTTGAAAATTTAAAATGTAAAATTAAACCTATCTGATTTTAAATTCTGTATTCTAAATTCTCAATTCTAAATTGTTATGCGCCACACCGAAACCCAACTCACCACCGCCGATGGACTCAAGCTTTATGCCCAAGCATGGCAACCCGACACCGCACCCAAGGCTTATGTTGCCTTGGTGCATGGATTAGGCGAACACAGCGGGCGCTATGCCCATGTGGCGGCGCATTTAGCCACACACGGCTACGCCACCTACACCTTCGACCTGCGCGGGCATGGCAAATCGCCCGGCCAACCACGTGGCTATGTCAATTCATTCGATAACTATGTGACTGATGCCGAAGCGCTGGTGAAATCGGTGCAAGCGGCGGCGGCGGGGCGGCCCATTTTCTTGATGGGGCATAGCATGGGCGGGGCCATTGCCACGCTGTATATCATTACACGCCAACCCAACAAAGTCAGAGGGGCGGTCAATGGCCTCATTCTCAGCAGCGCCGCGCTCAAATTGGCCGATGACGTGCCCCCCATCCTGATCAAGTTGTCGGGGGTAATCAGCAAATTAGCGCCCACCCTCGCCACCATGAAGATCGACCCCAAGACCATCTCGCGTGACCCTGAGATTGTAAATAACGCCGGAAATGACCCGTTGTGTCATTATGGCGGCACTCGCGCCCGAACCGGGGCCGAGCTTGTGCGGGCAATTAATTTAATTGCGGCAGGCGCTGGCAGCATTACTCTGCCCATTTATCTCTTTCATGGCACGGTCGATAAACTGACTAACCCCGAAGGCAGCAAACAAGTCTATGCCAAGGTGGCCTCTGCCGACAAAACCCTCAAGCTCTACGAGGGCGCTTACCACGAAACACTTAACGACATCTGCAAAGCCGAAGTGCTGGCCGACCTGACCGCGTGGCTGGATGCGAGGAGTTGATAGTTGAGAGTTGAGGGGATTAACTCTCAACCCTCAACCCCCAACTCTCAACTGATAATAACGGGGGTAAGGCTGGGTGCCGAAGCGGGTGAGCAACAACGCGCCCAGACCAAGTGACGAAGCACCGAGGCCAAGCAGCCAGCCAAATACCGGCAATGCGCCAAGCAACGCCAAAGCAAAAGCCCCAATGGCGGTCTGAACAAGTGGGATGCTGTTATTTTTGCCAAAGCCTTTGAGCAGCCATGCCCCAAAAATGCCAGCACCAACCACCCAACCCAACACAATGCCTGCTGCCCATGCCAACGATGCCACAATCGAGAGCGGAATGAGACAAATGGTGATGGCCATTAGCACGACCAAAATAGGCACAGCCACCCAAGTTAATGCACCAATGCTCCCGGCCACCAGCCATTGCCCATGCACCACATTTGTCATACGCGCATATTGATTCGGGAAAATCGCCATCGCCACAATCGCCAACACAGTCATAAACAAAGCGTGTGAAATTGAATCACCGATCCATTTCAACCCTAAGGGGTCACTGCTAATGCGCCAATTGCCGCGACTCAATAAAGCACCCAAACCGTTGGGGTCACCATCATCGACGATGACACTGGCAAACCAACGCCCCAAACGATTAAACAGCCCCAATTCGCTCGGTAATGTCACGCTCACCCCTGCGCGTTTGGCATCGCTGGGGGCGGGGCTGCCAACGACTGCCCCACGATCACGACTAATATTGCCAGCGACCACGTTTTGTTTGCCGCCCACTTTGGCCGAGCTGCGCAAATTGACATTGCCGCCAATCACATTAATATCGCCATCGATACTGCCCAACACTTCGACATTGCCGCCAAAGACATTAACATCGCCCTTGACGCGGCTGCTTTCTTCAAGTTTGGCGTTGCCGCCAAACACGCTCAAATCACCACTCACCACCTCGCCCGAAGCCAGCGTGAAGTTGTTGCCAAATACCAATTGGTCGCCGTCGTCGGTTAGGCCGCTCGTCACCAATGGCACTTGGGGCAATTCGGCATCGGCCAAAGCCATATTTACCGGCCCTGCAAACAACGCCCCTAGCACAAGCAACAAAGAGAAAATTTTCTTGCTCATAGTAAATTTAAAATGAGGCGGGGGTAAACCCAGCCGATTGTGGCATTGGCCGATAGATTGCTACCATTGCTACCACCCACGCCACCACAATGGCGATACCAGCCAGCAGCCCAGCCCATGCCGAGGGTTGACGCAATAAAGTTCGTGTCACCGCTGCAATTGCCCCCATCAAGCCAAAGAAAAACGAACTTAAACTGCGCAAAAATGCCAAAAAGGTGTTGACCTCGGCCCGCTCTAGCGCAATCAACATAAAGCGCAGGGTTGGCGATGCGCTGACCAGCACGCCAACCGCCACCACGACCAACACACCCATCAACCCCAACAAAAATGCCAATTGCCACACCCAAGTTGGCGGCAGCGTGGCTGGTTTAGCGGCCTGTTTTGCCAAGGCGGGGGCCAATATTTGGGGCGAATAAATGGCGTTCATCACATTGAGGGTCAATGAAGTTGGCACAGATGGCAGCGGCAGCGTCAACAATGCAGCATCATTGGCCTGCATTTGCGCAAACAAGACCCGCGCATCCGGGTGCATGTCAAAATAACCCTCAAGGGTTTGTCGTGCTTCGTCGTTGATGTCGCCATCTAAGGCCATCATCATCAGGTCTTCAAATTGTTCAACTGGCATATTATTCATAATGCACCTCCAATTTTTTCGCCAAGCTCGATTCGGCCAAGGTGCGGCGCGCCCTAAAAAGCCGTGATTTTACCGCGCTAACGGTGTTATGGGTGGCGGCGGCGATCTCGTCGTAGCTCATGTCACCCCAATAATGCATGATGACCATGCTACGGTCTTCTTCTGGCAGCGTACGCAACATCTGCATCACCAAGCGATGTTGCTCATTGGCCTCAGCCGTCTGGTCAGGCAATGGCTCGGCGCTTTCAATTTGTTCAATCACATCATTAACAGCGCTATCGCTATCGCCATCTATCGATGGATTGGCACGGTCTGTAAATGACATTGGCTCAATCTTGCGTCGGCGCAAGCGATCGATACATAAATTTGAGGCAATGCTCATCACCCATGTCTTAAATTTCCATTCAGGCTTATAGCTGCCCAAGCGGGTATAGGCTTGCAAAAATACATCTTGCGCCGCATCCTGAGCCTCGGCAGGGTTGCTCAACATACGCAATGCCAAGTAATACACCCGCTGTTGATGCGCCTCGACCAAAGGTTCAAATGCAGCGCGATTGCCCGCCAACACTGCTTGCACCAACACGGCATCTGGGTCACTGCTGGCGTTTGCGGTGGCACTCAAAGCGACATCTTTCATGGGTAGGGTTTGGCTAGTGGGGATGGATTGTAGCCCCGGCGAACGGCTAAGCGGTCGTTTAATTACGTTAGGAGTAACAGAAGCCACATTTCCCATCGGCCCCATTGGGCCAAGGGCAAGCCCTGATCGTGCTGATGCTAAAGACAGTAATGTCATTTGTTAATAATACGCATCGGCATAAAAAAGGTTGCGCAAAAATGAGGTGTAAAACAGATATTGATCTAAGCGCCGGCATCCTGCCGGCGCTCCAATTTGGGTATGGCTTTAACGCACCACGTCAAACACTTTGACAATAACACTGTCATTGCGAACAGTGGCTTTGCCCGGGTTTGTTACCCGCAAACGCCCTTGATCGTTATATAAACCCACCTGTAGGCGATATTTGCCGGGCGGCAAATTATTGGGCAGAGTAATACTAAAATTATCATTAATAGCGCGACCCACCGTCCAAGTGACGGTCGGAGCAGGCGTGCCATTGTCACGCGGTTCACGGTCATCACCTTGGGCACGCAAATTGTCGGCGTTGGCATCTAACACATGCACATACGTTTTATAACCAGTGGCAACCCGGCTACGCGCCACCCAACGCAACCCCACTTCCACCGTTTGGCCCGGCTTATAACTCTCGGCGTTCAGCCGCACCGATTCTAATGCAATGGGGGGCATTTCGGCCCCAATATCAATACGCCCGCCATTACTGACAAAAATATTCAACGTACCCGTCACTGGCAAACGGGTTCCAACCGGCGGTTCAGTCGATAAAATTTGACGCTCCGGCAAAAACGAGGGGCGCTCAGCCACCACCACCGTCCAGCCAACCGACTTTAGCGTGTCTAACAAACCATTATCCAGCGCCCGCCCAATTAATTCATTGGGAATAAGTTGGGTGGCGATAACAGAAGCAGGCGTTGCCGCAACTGGCACTGCCGCACGGGTTGCCGCGCTAACATTCCCCCCCGGCACAGTGGCAACCGCCGCCGGTTTGGCTGGGGGCAAATCACCCGGTGGGTCGGTATACAAACGATACACCGCCAAATATAACGGAATCAACCCCAACACACATGCAAAAGCAATAGCCGATAACAACCACACCAACATATCAGTGCCGCCCTCAGAGGTGCGAAAAATAGTGGTCATGCCGGTCATACTGGTCATGCCACTTGATGTGTTGCCGGCGTTGGCAGAGGTTAACCCACTATGCGGAGTTAATTGCGAGCCAGACGAAGCCGCATTGCCTTTTTGCGATGCCGCGGCTGAAGCGCCAGACGAGGCTGGTTTCGTTGGCTGTGGGCGATTTGGACGACCTGCATCACCCCTTGGCGCAGCCCCACTGCCAATCATGGTGTTTTCTTCACCTTGCCGCAAATAGGCATCCAGCACCCGTGACAATTGGTTAGCATCACGATATCGATTGGCGGGGTCTTTTGCCAGCGCTTTATTCACAATCGCCTCTAATTGCAACGACACCCCTGCGTTCAGGCTATGCAATTCTGGTGGCTGCGCAATAATATGCATCCGCGCCAATTCTTTTGAATCGCGGCTCTCGAATGGCAAACGCCCAGCCAGCATCTCATACAACATCACGCCAATCGAATAGACATCACTGGCGGCTGATGTGGGGTGACCGGCGGCTTGCTCGGGCGCAAAATATTGTGGTGTGCCCCATACAATGTCGCTACGTTCATTCGACAAGGCCGTGTAAGCCCGCGCAATGCCAAAATCGGTTACTTTAACCCGCCCGCTGGGCGACATCATCACATTTTGTGGCTTAAGGTCGCAATGGGCCAACCCACGGTTATGAGCACTGCCGACCCCTTCGCACACTTGGCGAATAATATTAACCGCCTCTTCGATATTAAATGGCGGCTGCCCCGGGTTGCTGCTCAGACGATCACGAAGAATATGCTTGAGATCATGCCCTTCTACATATTCCATCACCAAATATTGCCGCTCTACCCCTTGCAGCTTGTCCTTGCCAACGTCAAACACTGTCACCACATTCGGGTGGTTCAAATTTGCCGCCGCCTGCGCCTCATCCCTAAAACGGCTCATAAACTGAGGATCAAGCGCAAATTGGTCACGCAAGGTTTTAATTGCCACCACACGGTTTAGCAACGTATCTTGCGCTTTATACACCGTCGCCATACCGCCACCGGCAATAAGTGCCAACAAGCGGTAACGGTTGTTTAACCAGCTTGTGTTGGGTGAGGGCGCACCTTGATCTTTATTATCACGATTGGGCGAAGCCTGCATAATTTAGGCTTACATTTTAACAGGGCGCGGTTTGTTGTGTTGACATCTGTCCTCTCAATAATTATAGGTAAACCCCAAAGACGTAATGTCGAAATCACTATACGACCTTTAAAAGCATGGGCGAAGCCCATGCTTTTAATGGTCGTATAGTGATTTCGACGAAAATTTATTTCACTTCATCACTTTATTGAGAGGATACAAGCAAACCTTGATAGAGGAATGGTGAAATAAGCAAAACCACACTCTAAGGCTACGCTCAGTATAATTAAAATCGTGCTTGAGCAAATTCATAGCCATGCCAGCCCCGATCAACGCCACATCTTAAACGAGGTTAGCGCCCAGGCGCAACGCCTGAATATACCCGTCTGCCTTGTGGGCGGTGGGGTGCGCGATGCGCTGATGGGCCGCCGAATAGGTGATCTCGATTTTGTGGTCGAGGGCAATGCCATTGATTTTGCACAAGTATTACATCAACATTTTGGCGATGGCCTAACTACCCACCCCAAATTTCGCACCGCCACCCTAATTTGGCGGGCCTTGTCAATCGATTTCACCACAGCGCGGGTCGAGCACTATGTGCGCCCTGCGGCCCTACCCAACATCAACCCAGCCACCCTCGCCCAAGACCTACAACGCCGCGATTTCAGCATCAATGCCATTGCATGGCGCATGAATGACAACACTTTGCATGACCCATTTGAAGGCCAACAAGACCTGCGGCGCGGCATCATTCGGGCTTTACATGCCCAAAGTTTTGTCGATGACCCAACCCGCGCCTTACGGGCAGCGCGTTATGCCACCCGTTTTGGTTTTGCAGTCGAGCCAGACACCTTGGCTTGGCTCGATGCTGGCCTACCCTATGTGCGCAACCTAAGTGGCGAGCGTATCAAGTATGACCTTGAACATATTTTTACCGAATCGCAACCTGATCTGGCCTTGGGGTTGCTTAAAGAATGGGGCTTTTTTGCGACACTTGCCATTGCCGTGCCCGAGCGCGACCTATTAACCCAACGCACACAACACGCCCGCGCCCAATTGCTCAATAATCAATGGGACTTGGAGACGTTGGGGCTAAACCCAGCCGACATTTTACGGCTGATCGGTTGGGGCATGTTAATGTATAACCAAGGGCAAATGAGCGCCAGTCGTTGGGTTGAGCGCATCCCATTCACCAACACCACCCGCGAGGCGCTGGTATCACTCGGTCTGCTCAGTTCGTTATCACGCAACTTATTTCGCGCCAAAAACAGCCAACAATCCGAGTTACTCAAATCATTCAGCGGCGCAGCCTTGTTTATTGGTTGGCTATTTGACCCCGACCCCGTTAAACGTCAAGCCATGCGGGCCGAATGGCATGATTGGCGCTGGGTGCGCCCGGCCAGCACCGGCGACGACCTCCGTAAAATGGGCATCCCGCCCGGCCCGGCCTATGCCACCCTACTCACCCAGCTCCGCCATGCTTGGCTCGACGGCGAAATTTCGTCGCTGGACGAAGAGAAATTACGACTTAAAGGAGCCGTGGGCCATGTGCCGTGAGGCTTGAGCTTTAACGGAGTGTGGTAATGGCTCAAGGCTCACCGGTCCTGGCTCGTAGCACA
>CAZLOF010000235.1:0-7224 GCA_964560745.1 uncultured Thermoflexus sp. | reverse complement strand
TATCTGGCATACTTGTCAAAATGATAGATATTCTTGCCCTTGGCGTATGTTCAGTAGATGATTTGCTCTATGTCGACGTTTACCCACCAGCCAATGGTAAAAGCCGTGTGCAACATGCCGAGCGCCAATGCGGCGGCCTGAGCGCCAACGCATTAGTGGCGGCAGCACGACTGGGCGCGCGCTGCGCCTTTGCCGGTCAGCTAGGCTCAGATGAATTGTCACAGACCGTCATTGATAATTTTAGGTTGCGGGGCGTCGATCTAACGCATTTAAAACACGACCCTGCCGCAAAACCAGTGCATAGCACCATCGTGATTAGCGATGGCGGCAAATCACGTGCCATTTTCCCTTATCGCCCGGGCAATTATGGTGCACCCGACGACTGGCCCGCCCCCGATGTCATTCGCAGTGCGCGTGTGTTATTTGTCGATCATATGGGGGCGCGGGGGCAAGCGCGGGCCGCCCGCATTGCGCGTGAGGCTGGGATTCCGGTCGTATCAGATCTAGAACGCGACGAGTCGCCATATTTTGGTGAGTTAAATGGCTTGATCGATCACGCAATTTTCTCGCATGAATTTGCCACCCACCTCACCCATCAACCTGATGCCGCGCAGGCGGTGCAAATGCTAGCGCAGGGCCGCGCCGTAACCATCGTGACCGTTGGCGAACAAGGTTGTTTTGTGGTGGATGGCGCTGCACCGAACACGGTGCAACATGTGCCAGCTTTTACAGTCGATGTGGTAGACACGACCGGCTGCGGCGATTGTTTTCATGGCGGCTATGCTTATGGCTTGGCACTGGGGTTGCCATTATTACAACGCATTCGACTGGCCTCGGCCACCGCCGCGCTCAAGGCCACCCAACGCGGTGGGCAAGCTGGCTGCCCAACAATGGCACAAGTGCAAATGTTTCTAGCCCAACAAGCCTAACCACATCTCTTCTCTTAATTCTTAGCTCTTGGCTCTTGGTTCTTAATTCTCGCCTCTCACAAAGGCCGACACAAATACACCGTATCCAACACCTCAAACCCGCGCCGCTCTAAAATAGGCCGGCTGCTGGGCGCGGCCTCGATGGTGATGAAACGCACCCCGCGCGACATGGCCTCATGAATACGTGCCGC
The DNA here is from genome assembly GCA_964560745.1 of uncultured Thermoflexus sp. Lineage (GTDB taxonomy): Bacteria > Chloroflexota > Anaerolineae > J036 > Brachytrichaceae > AQU-03. The sequence continues at coordinate 6,104 of CAZLOF010000235.1, read as the reverse complement.
CACTAAAGTGGTATAAAACCCTTGGCTACGATATTGCGTTTGAGTCGCCCCGCCCCACAGCCCACAAAAAGCGCTTTCAGGGTGAAAACTGGCACGTGCGCAACTGGCTGGAACACCATCTACATAGGCCACATAGAGGCTAGTGTATTCGGAGGCATTATGCAAAAGCGCCAACCAGCGCTGTCGCTCAGCCTCCCCCCAAACTGCTTGCTCAACCGCAACATAATCATCAAGCGCCGCGTAACTATCGACCTTGCACACCTCCTTTTGAATAGGTGCACGCCAACGATCAGCGGCAGGTGACCAAGTATCAAGCACCATAAACGCCATTTCGGGGCCAACCCCAAACCCGGCGGCAGCTAAATGATCACACAGGTAAGGCGGATGATCGTGCCCAAACACTTTCCATTCAAACGCCCGCTCACGCTCAGCAAAATAGGCCACTTCGGCGGCAATCACTTCGCCCGCCATCTCGGGGGCAAAATGTGCCCATGTGACATTGCTACGCCACATCGGGTTAATGCTGATATCACGCGAGATCATTTCGCCAACTTCGTGCTCATAACCCGGGGTTGACAACCAACGTCGCTCATAATCGTGTCGGGCGAGAAGATCGTGTTTATTCATCAATATCAGTCAGACTAGAATCAGCTAGAAATCGGGTTTCTTAAAGAAACCCGATTTCTTGATTTATGTTACTTGCGCCACAAAACGTTTGCAATCCCAATCATGATAACGTTTGATCACTTGCCACAAAATATGGGTAGCGCGGTGCATTGGCGTTTGATGAAAAATCGGGCGACCATCGGGGGTAGAAGTGAAATTGCGCGTACCGTTATATTTAGCATTAACAAGTAATGCCATGCGGTTGAGACCGCTATACAGCGCAGCATTTTTGTAATCAGATTTGGCCGTGTGCAGGTCGGCAGGGCGATAAGGCCAATTGTAGGTATGCTCGGAACGGATACGATAAGCGACTACTGGGTGATCGACAAAGCCAAAGCGGTTGGGTTTGGCGAGCAAACGAGTCGCCAGATAACGATCTTCGTAGATGATGTTTTCATCATACGGGCCGACATCGGGCAGGGCGTAGGCGGTCTTACGCACCATCATAAATTGAAATGGAATACCGATGCGAATGATTTGCTCACGCGGTAAAAGAGTCGATGACAACACCGGGCGTTGCCGCCCTGTAAATTCAACGCCGCTGCTATGCACCAATTTGCTGTCTTCGCTAATCAAGTGGCAATCGCCAAAAGCCGCCAACCATTCGGGGTGGGCTTCAAGCGCCTCGACCCGTTTGCTGATGCTTTGAGGCAAGTGACAATCGTCGCTTTGCAGTTGGGTAATGTATTGCCCCTCGGAAGCCGCCACCAACCGATTAAGCGTACGGCATAGGCCCGCATTTGGCTGCCGCAGCAAATGAAAACGCCGAAACGCCTTGGGGTGCGCCTCGCGCCAGCGTTGCGCCATTTCAAACGAATTATCTTTTGAGCCGTCGTCGATCATGACGATTTCGATCTCAGGGTAATGGTGTTCCCACTCGTGCAATACGCTATTTAAACCTTCTTCGATATAGCGAGCATGATTGTATAAGGGAGTAATAATGCTGACGAGCGGTAATGACATTACATGTATTTTAATAGGAGTAGTCAGTCGTCAGTAGTCAGATTAATTTTGCAAGGCCAAAACCAATCTGACTACTGACCACTATTCTTCAAGCGCAAATACAAACGACCTTCGTAAATAATACTAAACGCGACAAACAACATCATAATGAGTGCACCAGCAGAGGCCATAAGATTGCTGCCAACGGTATAGATCCAAAAACTATTAACACGGTTAAACAAAAATGGGAATAATGTGGCTTGCACAATGACAGTCGGGATGATGTAAAACAGCGCCCATGCCAAGGTGGTGATGATGCGAATAAACGTAGTGTGCCACAACAATTGCCCAAAATGCCGCCATGCCAAGCGCAAACTTTCGCCTAGCCCAGCCCACAGGGTTAATTTTGTGGCGTTCATGGCTGTAACTGCACGCAAACGCAAAAACAGGTCACCCAAAATCAGGCTGAAGGCGCTGCCCACACCAAGTGCCCACATGGTTGCAGAAACGGCCGTGTTTGGTGGGCTAGTGTTAAAAATGGCAAAATTATTCGGGGTTTGACGAATAACCCAACGAATATAGGCAATGATTTCACGGAAAGGCGAATCTGGGATAGGGAAAACAAAATTTAGCACCCGCACATAAAACCCGCGAAATAATAATGTTGGGTCGGTCACACTGCGGGTTTGCCCAATATTTGATTCGTCCAAACGCAGTTCACGCAACAACATCATGAGGCCCAACGTGCCAACAGTCATAATCAGGCTATAGATCAGACCATTAAACAATAATACATGCCAACGCCGCAACGTGGCGAGGCAAGCCTCAAAAAAAGTAACCTTTATATTTTCTTCATTTTGGGTTGCCATCCAGCTCATTGCGCCGCGCGCCAAGCCCATCAAAAACATACCAACGCCGCCCTGCACTACCCATGTGGTTAAACTGACATTGCGAAAATTATTAAGGTTGAGGGTGCTAGAGTTTGTATTATTGTAATAAGCATAAGACAGCGCAGCCCCAGCTACCGCCCCCAACACAATACACAAGGCAAAACCAATAAAGGCAAACCATAATATCGACGAAGCATGTGTGATAAAAACAGTTAGGGTCTCGCTTACCATTTCACGCACACTGACCTTCAAACGCTGGCTGCGGTGTAATTTTAATGATCGTGGTGACGCAGTTGCGGTATTGACAACCAATGGTTGTGGCATAACTGTTTGCATTAACTTCCCTCGCTTAATTTAAATATACTACTCTTGATTATATATACGTTGCAAAGCGACAATCAGACGGGCCGTATCATGCTTCAAATTGCGCGGGGCATCTTGGCTTGGCTCGCCCGGCGGCCCAACGCAGGCCGGGCAGCCGAGATCACAGGTGCATTCGTTGATGCGCTGTAAACACATGGCCAATACCTCATCATGCTGTGCACACAACGTCTCAGTTAGGCCAATACCGCCCGGGGTTAATTCGTAAATGGTAATGGTAGGCAATTTGGTGTGTGGGCTATTCCAATCGGCAATAGCCGCCAAATCGGCGGGGTCACACATCACCAACAACGGCGCAATTTGGCTGACAACATAACATAAGCCGTCTAACCCAGTGGGGTTGCGGTCGGCGGTTTCGATACGCTGATGACATTCTGGGCAAACCGTGATGAGGTTATCGAGTTGATTGGCCCGCAAGTAATGATCATTTTCGCCCGCGATATAGCCAAATTTGCGAAATGGGATTTTGTGATGCACATCGTGTTGCCGTTGGGTCATATTTTGAGCGCTGGCTTCGGGTTTACCGCACACGGCACATTGATAACCATCACGGGCGCGGGCGGCGTTGCGTTGCTTTTGCCAATTGGGGCCATAGTCATTGGGCAATTTGATCACGCCCTCTTTCGATAATTGCTTTGCCAACGCCTCGGTTAGCCAGAACCAATAACCCGTCGTCAACAAACGCTGCTCCGGTAAATCTAATTCATTGGTTGCCAACACATGGTGGGTGTTGAATTGAATTTGCTGATAGCGTGTAACGTGACTAACGACCTCGATTTCGCCCGATTTAAAAAAGGGTTTTGAGGGATCCTGTATTTGCTCGACTGTGTTAAATTCGCTCAAAACAATCACCTCAGACACAACGCTGGCGCGGGTGTAATAATCGACATTGGCACGATGCACCCGCGCAATGCCAGTCTCCCAATTTAGCTCATGCACCACACAACGCTCGCCCTGATGCATATAAACAGCGCCCACATACACCCGCGCTGCCGCGCTGCTACGCTCGGTTTGCCCAATCAGCTTGTCATTTTCGTCTAAAATGGCAATTTGTTCACCCGCCCCGCGCAAATTGGTGCGGTCGGCGGGGTAGCCATCGCCGACCCATGTATAACGAGTGTTTGGAAAGGATGAAGGATTAAGGATGAAGGATGAAGCGGCTGCACCTTCATCCTTAAACAAGGGAAGTCCGGCTGAGCCGCCGCTGGCATGTAAATCCCCTTCTTCGGCCAAAATATCTAACAAATCGCTGATTTCGGCATTGCCAAGCGTTTCGAAACGCACAAAAGGCAATTCAAACGCAGCACATGCCACATGCGCCGCCAAAACGCCCAAATTGTCAGGCGCAATGCGGGCTTGTTCAGGGCTTTGGCGAAACAGATATTCGGGATGCGCTGCCAAAAATTGATCGAGTGGGTTGCCGGTCGCCACCATCAGCGCCAAGGCCGCGTTACGTCTGCGCCCCGCCCGACCCGCCTGTTGCCAAAAACTGGCGATGCTACCCGGGTAGCCATGCATTACGCAAGCATCCAAATCGCCAATATCGATACCGACTTCAAGCGCATTGGTCGCTACCACCCCACGAATTTCGCCATTGCGTAGCCCGGCTTCAATCGCCCGCCGTTCTTCGGGCAAATAACCACCGCGATAACCGGCGATGGCGAGTGAAGAATTGAGGGGATTATTAAGAGGATTATGGCTTAGGGATTGAGGATTAGAAAGCTCTTTTCCAAAATCCTTAATCCCCAATCCTGCTTTAGCGATTGAAGATCGCAAATAATTGAGCAATAACTCGGTATCTTGGCGCGAGCGGGCAAAGCAAATGGTTTGTGCGCCAGCCTTGATAACGCGGGCCGCCAAATCACGCGCAATCAATAAACTGCTGCGGCGCAGCCCTTGGGCGGCTTGTTCGGGGATGACCGGCGGATTAACGATAACAATATGCTGCTCGCCGTGAGGGCTGCCATCTTCGCTATCGGGGATGAGTGTGACAGGTGCTTCGATCAAACGCTCGGCGTGTTCGCGGGCATTGCCGATGGTGGCCGATGCCAAAATAAAAATAGGTTGCGAGCCATAAAACTGACATAAGCGTTTTAAACGGCGAATGACATTGGCAACATGGCTGCCAAACACCCCGCGATACATGTGCATTTCATCGATAACGACATAGCGCAAGTGTTTAAAAAATGAGACCCAGCGGGTATGATGCGGCAAGATGCCAATGTGCAACATATCGGCATTGCTCAAAATGACCCGCGCATCACGCCGAATATCGGCCCGTTGCCCTTGGGGGGTGTCACCGTCATAGCAATTGACAATACCGGAAGCTTTTAATTTTTGTCCCGCAATTTTTGATGAGGTTTCCAATCGCAAATCTGAGATCAAAAGTCGCAAATTATTTAATTGGTCTTGTGTGAGGGCTTTGGTGGGAAACAAACATAAGGCGCGGGCGTTGGGGTCACGCAAAAGGGCATCGGCGATGGGCGCATGAAAACACAACGATTTACCACCGGCAGCGCTGGCAGCGATGATGGTATGTTGGCGGCCCAAAATCGCCTCAATCGCAGCGGCTTGGTGAGTATACAGTTGCTTAATCCCCCGCGCCTGTAATGATGCGATTACACGCGGGTGTAGACCAGACGGAAACGGTGCATAACGCGCCGCGACTTCGGGGGCACACTCCCAAGCCGTTACGTCGCGCATAAAATCGGCATCATCGCGCAGGGCAGACAAAAAAGGCAACAAGATTTTTGAGAAGCTTCAGAATGAGGGATTGGATTAAGGATTAGGGATTAAGGATTGGAAAATCACGCCAATCCTTAATCCCTAATCCTTAATCCATAAAATCCTCAATCCCTGATTACTTTAGGCCGATAGGCAAATAAACTTGTTTGCCGTTAACGACATTAAGCCACAACGCCGAAACGGGGCCGCAAGCGTTGCTGCTGTCGCAGCCGCGCATATAAATGGCATGTCGCCCAACGGTAGGAGGGGCGATAATTTGGGCAGTCACATTTTCTTGGCTGCTGTCAAATACGCCATCGCTGGCAGTCATGTTACGTGGGGTGGCGTTGGGGTGGTCAAATGGCAAATCGAGGCTATATTCAACCCGTGTAATGGCTTGGGCGTTTGGGCGGCCATAACCATCATCGCCATACGCATCATCCGACACCTTGGCCGACAAGATAACAGGGGCGCTGGTGATGGCGGTCGCCACATTTAAGC
>CAZLOF010000234.1:0-7239 GCA_964560745.1 uncultured Thermoflexus sp. | reverse complement strand
GAGCATCTCGTCGCTCTTCTTGAGCCACAAATCCAATTAGCCGCCGAGGCGATCCGCGAGGGTCGCCTTGTTGCTTTTCCCACCGAGACAGTGTATGGTCTTGGCGCAAATGCGCTTGATGCCCAAGCCGTGCGCAAGATATTTGTAGCCAAAGGCCGCCCGCTAAACGACCCATTGATTGTGCATGTTTGCCCAGATTGGTTGGCAGATGCAGGCAATGGCGCAGCGACACCCCACCCTTACCTCGAAGCTCTGTTTCAACAAGGCATTATTGGCGAATTGACTGCAACCCAACAAGCGAGGCTGAGCTTATTGATAAATGCTTGTTGGCCCGGGCCATTAACGCTAGTATTGCCACGCGGCGAACAGATACCGATGTTGGTGACGGCAGGTGGCAATACCGTTGCCATTCGTATGCCACAACACCCGATTGCACTAGCGCTTATTGCGGCCAGCGGTGTGCCTATTGCCGCGCCCAGCGCCAACCGTTTTGGGCATGTTAGCCCCACCACCGCCCAACATGTGCGGGATGATTTGGCTGAGCGGGTCGATATTATTTTAGATGGCGGCCCAACCAGCATCGGGGTTGAATCAACAGTGTTAAACGCGCTGCCCGATATGCCAATTATTTTGCGGCATGGTGGCGTTACGAAAGAACAAATTGAGCAGATCTTAGGCCAAACGATTATCGATAGCAAAGCCGCCGATTTAACCCGTGCTGTGTTGCCATCGCCCGGGCTGCTTGAGCGTCATTACGCGCCAGATGCGGCCTTGCAAATTATGCCTGATTTTGCTGCATTGGTGCAGCGCTGGGGTGAATTGACAACAGCGGGTCAACAGGTGGGGCTATTGCTTACACGCTCACAGGCCAATGCCATCCCCAACATTGCCGTGGCCCAACACTATGTTTTAGGCGAAACCCTCGAAGATATTGCGCGAAATTTATACGCCGGTTTACGGGCGCTCGATAGTGCAGATGTGAAATTTATTCTGATGGTTGCGCTTGATCGCAACGGTCTCGGCGCGGCAATTATGGATCGGCTACAACGTGGGGCGGTGAGGGAATGACAGGGTGACAAGGTGAGTGGGTGACAGAATGATTGAATCACCCCCTCACCTTGTCACCCTGTCATCTCTCTAGCTGCCACGATCACGCAAAATAACGATGGCTTTGCTGCGCAAGACGGGGCGGGTGGCGAGCCATGACGAGAAAATGGCGGCTAGCGACACGGTGGCGCAAATGATGGCAGCGGTGCGCCAATCAAAAGCAAACAGCATTGGGCTTTCGACTGTAAAGCGCGGAATAAGGGCGAACAAATAGCCCAAAATAGTGCCAGCGATAATGCCAGCCAACGCCGCCGCCAAAGTCGTCACCATCGCTTCGCCGATGAAAATGGAGCGTAGGTCGCCGCCTGATGCCCCGATGGCCTTTAACATGCCGATCTCGACCCGCCGCCCCAGTACCGCCGTATACATTACCGCCAAAACCCCAAACACCGCTGTAATCATTGACACGACCGTTAGCACCAACACAAAAATGCGGCCTTGCTCAAGCGTGCTGCGGGCTTGCGCCACTTGTTCGCTGGTCACGCTGACATTTAACCCGCGTTGGCGGCTGAAAGTGTCGCGCAAACTGCGGCCCAGTGCTCGCTCATTCACCCCAGCCTGCCCGCGAATAAGCAACTTGGAATACACCGCTTCATTGGGGTCAACCGCGCCTTTGGCGGGATCGTTACGCAAATCGCGGTAGGCCTCCATCCCCATAATAATACCGGTGCTGCCGCCGTTGGCGTTGTTGCGGTTGCTGGTGATCTCGGTGATGAAACCGGGCAGACGTTGGGCCACGCCGACAATGCGCATATTGCGTTCGTGGTCAAGCCCTGCGCCTTTTACGCGCAAGGTATCGCCCAATTTTAGGTCGAGCGCGTCGCCGAGTGCCGCTGAAATGATGACGGCGTTAGAGTCAAAGACCACTTGCCCAAGCGCACTGGCATCGCCCTGCTGAAACTGAATGAACTCGGTGAACAGCACACGGCGCAGGTCGCCATTCACCCCAATATAACGGGCGCGGGCTTGGCGTAATTGCACACGGTCACTTACTTGGTCATTGACATCTTGGGCCACCGCAACCACATCACGCACCCCATTTTGGGTTTTGGCTTCAATAAATACCTCATCACCGATGCGTTGATTGGGCGCGGCACGCACATTGCTAAACCCGCCACCGCCGCCCGGCCCACCACCCAAAAAGCCACCACCCAGTTGGGCGGTGGCCGTGGTTCCGGTCAAATAGCGGGCATCGGTGTCAATGTTGGCATCGGTGAGGGTGAGTTGGGCCGCCAACAAACAGGGCAATACGGCGCTTGCCACCACCATCAGCGAAATGAGGGCATTGCGACCTTTGCCGCGCAGCGCATAGCGGCTGGCAAAAAAGCTGGCGCGGCGGCTAACCACGCCAAATAAAATTAACAATAAACGCTCTAGCGGCATGGTGGTGAAATAAAAGACGAAGGACATGCCCAACACCATCAAAATTAACGAGGCAAAAAACACATTGGCAAACAAACTTTGGTCGCCAAACGAAAAAAGCAACGGAAACAAAAAGAAAATGATGCTGCTGATGATGAGCAAAATGATGCCGATGCCGAGCAAGCCAAAATTGGCGCGGCGCTCGCGCAGTTTCGACAAATCATCAAGCGAGGGCTGGTCGGCGGCAGAGGGGTTGAGCACGATCATGACCTTGGTGTTGGCGGCGGTGCGGGCTGGGGTGATGGTGGCGAGCGCCAACACCAGCACCGTGATGAGCGTAGGGGTTAACACCGAGCGCAGTGTCCAGCTCGATTGCACACCAGCCGGTAAGTCGAGTTGGCGTAGCAGAATGGGCGCGGCGATAAAGTCATTGATGATGCGCCCCAAAATAATGCCGCCAACGACCCCTACCGCCCCAATGATCACAACTTCGACGATGACGGCCTCGAGCAAGCGCGCCCGCGGCGCACCCAATACCCGCAAAATGGCTAAATCGCGTTTCGATTCATTCACCGTCGTCATCATCAGCGCATTCACCATCAGGCCAATAATGCCCATGCTGAGCAGGCCATAAATGGTGATAAACGATTGTTGAAAGACAAATTGCTGCGAAGTTTGATTGAGGCGGTTATATTTGCGTAAATCCACCACAAAATCTTTGCCCAATTTGTCTTGAATGGCGCTTTTGATTTGCTCGCCAATATCGCGGGCAAAACTAACGGCCAATTTGGCATCGCTGCCAGCGCGGGCATCGGGGTTCCACAACACCAATAAACGCTCGACCCCGCTTTGCCCCAGCCACTGTTGGGCATCATCGAGACGCATAAATACGGTGTTGGGTGTGTCATCAATACCGCTGATTTCGCCGATGCCAGCCACAATAAAGCGTGCATCGGTGCGGGCCACGCTCACGCCTTCGCTGGCGGCCTTGCCACTTTGGCGCTGCACAGGCCGCACATACGATAGTTTTAGCTCTTCGCCCACGCCCACCCGCAATAAATCGGCTGCCGCCGTATTGAGAAACACTTGCCCATGCGCAGGTGGGTAGCTGCCTTGGGTGATGGGGTTGATCTTGTTGAGTTTGTCGGCCTCGGTATCGAGCGCCATCACCGTCAGGGTGTAATCTTGTATATTTTTGTCGGTGCGGGCCAGTGTGGTGCCTTGTATACGTGGGTGAATGGCCGCGAGGTCAGGATAGGCATCATCGGTCAATTTTGTCACCGCCACTGCGTCAAAAAATGGCGAAGTCGCTAAATCGTTGCGGCGAATGGTGAGATCATGCGTGCCAACTTGGTCGCCAACGGTTTGCAGGCTATATTGACGTTGGGTGTCTACCAGCGTGAGCAATGCGCCTACCAGTGCCACCCCCACCACCAGTGCGATCAAGACAATTACCGTGCGCAGCTTGCGGCGTTTCATCGAGTTGAGGACGTATTTGAGGGCCATGCGCTATATGCTACACCATTTGTAGTGGGGGCGAAGAGATTTAGACAATATTTTTTTAATGACTCCAACGTGGTGGGCGCATATCACAAGAGAAAGAGCCGATAAGGATGATGACGAAACCACTAACCAAAAGCCTATCCCAACCACAAACTTGCCAGTGGGACAGCCCAGTATCGCTCGCCGAGGGGTAACGTATCAATGCCATCATAAAGCACAATGCCAGCGCTTAATTGATCACCCGCCACCATCGCCACTCGTTTAATTCCAGCAAAATCTGCAAGACTAACTGTGGCACTGGCCTTTACCTCTTTTTAGCGAAAACTACAGAAAAGATCCTATTTCACTGACAATTTTCAGGTATGAATATGACTGATAACGCATCAAACCTGATAAAATAATTAGTGTATAAACAACGTTTAGCACACTCATGAAAGTGTGCGCATCCATGATGATGCAAATATACCGCCCATGCAGTCGGTCACGTTGCATGAGTTGAAGTAGCTGTTTTCGGTTTACAGTAAATACAAAGGGCGATGCCATTCGGCACGCCCTTTTTTATTGTCTGTTTTATTAAAATTAATTAAGATGGAGTACGACCAACAACCCTTCCAAAAAACACATTGGGGGGTCTTCCCAAATGAAGCCCCACTATACGACCCGCGTTTTGAGCATGATGCTTGTGGCATTGGCTTTGTAGCCGATTTGTCGGGCCGACCGACTTTTCGAATTTTAGATGACAGTTTACGTTGTTTAGAGCGATTAGCCCATCGTGGTGCTATCGATGCCGATGGCAAAAGCGGCGATGGCGCTGGTGTGCTGTGCTCCATCCCAAATACCCTAATGAACCGTGAGCTAGAGCGCATGGGCAAGCGTGCAGTTGCCCCCGGCGAATTAGCCATCGGCATGACCTTTTTGCCGCGTGACCCCCGTGCTAATATGCGGGCAAGAGCAATTATCGGCGAAGAATTGCAAAAAAACAATTTTGAAACTTTAGCATGGCGCACAGTGGTGCACGACCCCAATGTTTTGGGGCAAAAAGCCATCGATACTTTACCCGACATTCAACAAGTATTGGTGGCACGCCCCGATTTTATCAGCGATGAATTGACCTTTGATCGTCAATTGTATTTGGTGCGGCGCTGTATCGAAAATCGCATCCGGGCCGAAATCGCCCAAATGCCCAATTTGCAAGGGTTTCATATTCCATCCTTCTCGTGTCGCACCGTTGTTTACAAGGCTTTGGTTGTGGCCTCGCAATTGCGCCGATTTTATATCGATCTAAGCGACCCCGATTTTAAGGTGTCATTATGCGTATTTCATCAGCGCTATGCCACCAATACCTTCCCAACATGGGAGCGGGCGCAACCCTTTCGTTTTATGTGCCACAACGGCGAGATCAACACTGTGCAAGGCAATGCTAATTGGATGCGTGCACGTGAAGGCAGCTTTGGTAGCGAGTCACCTTACTGGGGTGCGTCTACCGAGCTACTCAAACCCATCATCGATGAAACCACCAGCGACACTGGCATGTTTGATAATGCGCTCGAATTGCTCACCTTAGGCGGGCGTGACATTCGCCATGCCATGAAAATGATGGTGCCGCAAGCGTGGGAAAAAGACCCTGACATGCCTAACGCGCAAAAAGGCTTCTTTCGTTATCATGCCTCATTGATGGAGCCATGGGATGGCCCCGCCAGTTTGCTGTGGACAGATGGCTTTTTGGTTGGTTTTCAACTCGACCGCAACGGCTTACGACCAGCCCGTTATTTAAAAACCAAAGATGGCATTGTATATGCTGGCAGTGAAATTGGGGCGATGGATATTGAGCCTGAGCGCATTGAACTGGCTGGCAAAATTGGGCCCGGCCAAATGATTTGCGCCGATATTAAACAACGCAAATTTATGACCAATGACGAGATCATGCGTGATCTTGCCGCTCGCAAGCCCTATCGCGAATGGGCACAACGCCAACGGGTGCGCTTGGAAGATGTAGCGAATATTAAAGTTCAGCAACCGGCAGTAAATGCTGAAATTTTGCTGCAAAAACAAGCCGCGCTTGGTTGGACAGCCGAAGAATTGGCAATGGTGATCAAGACCATGTATGAAGATGGCACCGAGCCAGTCGGGTCGATGGGTGATGATACACCCCATGCCGTGCTTTCGCCAAAATCACGTCCCTTGTTTAATTATTTTAAACAGCGCTTTGCCGAGGTAACAAACCCGCCTATCGACCATTTGCGCGAAGATCAGGTGATGAGTTTGCGGGTGCTGATTGGGCCACGTGGCAATGTGCTCGAAGAACGCGAACAACATGCCCATCTTATTCGGCTCAATAGCCCCATTTTGCGCAATGAAGAGTTAAAGGCCATTATCGATTTAGATGATGCGGCCTTTCAAACCGCTATTATCGATACAACCTTTGGTGTGCCAAATGCCAAAAACGCACCAACCGCGCTCAAAAATGCAACCGAAGCGTTATGCGCTAAAACCGAAGCCGCCGTGCGTGGCGGCGCGTCTATTCTCATTTTGAGCGACCGGCGCATGGGGCCACAACGGGCCGCGATTCCCATTTTATTGGCAGTCGGGGCCGTGCATCATCACCTCATGCGGGTTGGGGTGCGCTGGCAATGCAGTTTAATCGCCGAAAGCGGTGAAGCACGAGAAGTGCATCACATGGCAACCTTGGTTGGCTATGGGGCCAGTGCCATTAACCCCTATCTGGCGCTCGATACCGCCCGCGAGGCCGTACAACGCGGCAAAATTCGGGATAAGACTGTCAATGAAAGTGATGTGGTGAAAAACTATATCAAAGCTTGCGAAAAAGGCTTGCTCAAAATCATGTCGAAGATGGGGATTGCCGCGGTCGATGCCTATTGTGGCGCACAAATTTTTGAGGCCGTGGGGTTAGGCAGCGAGCTAATACAGGTTTGTTTTGAGGGCACGCCTAGCCGGATTGGGGGCATTGGCTTTGCCGAGCTTGAAGCCGAAGTCTTGCGTTGGCATCACCAAGCCTTTACGTTGTTAGATTTTAGGTCGAGCATTGAAGAAAATGCGGTGGATGGCGTAGCCGCAAAATCGAAAACCGAGAATCGAAAGTCCGAAATTAAGCTCGATCACCCGGGCTTTTACAAAGAACGCTCTGGCGGTGAACCCCATGCTTATTCGCAAAAGGCGGTGCACGCCCTGCAAAAAGCGGTGCGGGTTGAAGGCATTATCGAATATACCGGCGAAGAGGGTGAGTTGGTTGCGGGCATTGCCCATACC
>CAZLOF010000233.1:0-7249 GCA_964560745.1 uncultured Thermoflexus sp. | reverse complement strand
GTACACGTGCCCCCACGTGCCACACGACTTGTAGCAGTTGAAGGCACTAACCCAGTATCAGAAGGCCAGCCGACAAAAGGATAAGGGACACCATCGTTATTGGCGCATACACTGCGATTGCCCGGACCGAAAGTGTTGGCCCCATAGGTCGCAGGCCATGTCACCAACCTAGCGCCGCGTGTATTACCAACCATATTGTCAACAATCATAAAATCTGACAACGTAGGGGTAATGGCATTTGGGACACCAAAACGTTCCATACCGCGACCATTGGCGACTGAGTTATTCATAGACATAACCGCCACTGGCCACCAAAAGAGAAAACCAGGCTCACCATTCGGGCCATTGGCAGCACCATAGCTTGATGCAGACACGGCACTACCTACTTGTGGTTGAACCGGTGTTGGGCCACTAATTGTGCGGCCTTTCACAATATTCACTGTTGGGCAGGTTTTAATCGTTACCGTACCAGCCGAAATATCGAGGGTGCGGGTTGGGGCGTTGCTGGCCCCCATCGCGCCGATCGGCGAAGGCAATTGATCGCCATTCACATTGCTACCACGCACTTTTGCCGATAGCGTCATCTTATTGTTAGCAGTTTGACTAAAACTGCCAAGGTTACAGGTCACTGTTTGCCCATTGGTACTAACCGAACACCCAGCTGGTTGGCTAGTGGCCCAGTCGGCAATGGGATAACCCACTGGAATGCTGGCTGCCACATTACCCGGATGGGTTGGCAAGGTCAGGGTAAACGAAGCATTGTTGAGTGGCAACGGCGAGTTGCCGATTAAGTACTCAACTTCATAGTTAACATAGTCATTGCTCAATACTTCAAGGTCAGTGCCACTGGCATCGGCACAATAGTCAGCATCGCCGGGATTGACCCCGCGCACTACCACTGGGAATGGGCCAGTGCCAGTATTGGCGGTCGCTAAAGCTGTGCGAACGGCAAACAAATCAACATTTGCGCTAGCCGTCATCGGCTCACCCACTAACGGCTGCAAAGCCGAAATCGCCTCTGGCAAAGTAGGTTGGGTGAGACCAATAACACTAACACCGATAGCAGATAACACTTGTGCTAGTGCCAAAATCGTGCGTAGCAACTTTTCTGCAATACGTGTGTGGCGGCTAAGATAAGTGAGAGTAGATGATAATTTAGTATGCATTTCGTGTAATAGTGTTATCTTAAACGTCATATATCCGCCCAGCTATCATGTTTGCCTCCCAAAAAGGTCATCCTTAATTACGATTTGCTATCCATAATTTAGGACAAATTGTCCTAAAAAAGTGTAATAAGCCGCTCCTTACAACAAAAATCACTGAATCTTTAACTTATCTAAGCAAATTACGCATTTAGTTTTATTTTCATACTTATGTGTTATTAAAACAACATATTGGCTTTAATGACAAATCTCATTAGATTCTTAGCTGTTTATGAGGTTAGAAAAACACAAAAACAACAAAAAAACACTATAATCAAATTTCTAAGTTTTCTACATTCATCGAACATTCATCGAAGCTCACAATGAAAACACTGTGTCGTTTAGCCATTTTGCCCGCCCTCATCGTCTGCCAGTTTTACGGCAATTTAACCCACTCACAACCAACCGCTGCCCAACCCAACAAACAAGACGAAGGGCCAAGCGTCATTTCACTGCCCCTCATCCGCCATTCCGGCAGTCCGGTCATCCAACGCACCGCTATCGAAAATATCATTGGAACCGAAGTAAGCTTATTTGATGATATTTATTCATCGGCCATTGGGGCAACCCAAACCCGTTGGATGCGCAGCAATGCCTTGGCATTTTTGTGGGATGAAATTGAAGCCGTAGAAGGTGTGCGCAACTGGGGCGTGCCTAGTGTAAGGCGAATTGAACAACAACTATTACAAGCTGCCAAACAAAATTACAAGATAATTAAGATTGTGCGCGGCACCCCCGAATGGGCACGACGTGACCCCGGTCAAGGTGCAACCTGCGGGCCAATTCACCCCGATAAACTGCCGGCTTTTGCGAAGTTTATAACAGAATTGGTGGCGCGTTATAGCGCCCCACCCTACAACATTAAATATTGGGAGATCGGCAATGAACCTGATGCACCCGCCCACGATGGCAATGAAGTATTTGGCTGTTGGGGCAACCCCGCCGATAAATATGGCGGCGGGCGCGACTATGCCCAGATGTTAAAAGTGGTTTACCCAGCCGTCAAAGCAGGGTCACCCAATGCCATCGTCGTCATGGGGGGATTGGTGCTCGATTGCAGCCCGACCTTCACCAACCTCGACTGTGCGCCATCGCGCTTTTTAGAAGGCATTCTCGAAGGCGGCGGCGGCGGGTCATTCGACATTGCCAATATTCATGCCTACGATTATTGGGGCGGCAGCAATGAATATAGCAACCGCAACTGGGCCAGTTTTTCATATAGCACCGGCCCATCGTTGATTGCAAAAACTAACTATGTGCGCGATATTCTTAGCCAATATGGGCTAGGCAACAAGCCCATTATCAATACCGAGTTTGCGCTATTATGTTGGCAATGCGAAAGTTCACCGCCCGGTTTCGAGCAGGCCAAGGCTATTTATTTAGCACAAGCAAATGTGGCTGCTATGTCGAAGGGGTTAATGGCAAATATTTGGTATAGTGTGCCGGGCTGGATCAATTATCAAACCCAACTGATTGAACTTGATGGCCGCCCTAATTTGGCCTATCGGGCGCTAAAATTTAGCGCCGAACAATTATCGGGCGTGTCTTATGTGGGCGAAGAAACCAGCAACCGTTTTGTAAGGGCCTATATTCTTAACCGCAAAGGCACACAAACATGGGTGGTATGGGCATTAGGAGTCGAGCAAAATGCCATCAATTTGCCATCTATGCCCAGTGCGGTGTTTGATATGTATGGCACACCCTTACAAACGGCCCGCAGTTTGCGCGTGACCGAAAAGCCGATTTATATTCATTTTGCCGCTGGTCAAGAAGCAATACAACCCTAATCTGCTGTTGAGATTCTGGCATGACATCTTTCTATACAAAACAAAGGTAAAAATAGAGAAACTGCCGATTTCATGAACCCTCTCAATCTACGCTTGAAGAGGGTTCATGAAACGACAAAAATCTTATTTTTGGCCTATTGTGCTAATGTTGCTACGCACGGTTGCCACTTCATCATCACCCACCAGCTTCAATTCGGGGGTGGCTAATTTTTCTTGGCGTTGTAAATAACGTTCTAACAATTCAGCCGTAGCACGGGTATTGTGTTCAGTATCGATTTGCAAATAAATCTGTTCGCTAGCTGCAAAAAAGATAATAAAGTAAAAGAACCCCAACAACAACATGGTTAGCCCAGCCCCCGACCCAGCAATAATGTTGAGTGTGCCCGGCTCAATATTGGTCGGCACATTATTTAACGGCAATAACACCCCAAAGCTGCCCATTAAACCAGCCGCAATAAAGCCAATACCGCCTAAAACACTCAAGATAAGCGTCAACCACGCCATTACCTTTAAAAAAGTGGCAATAAATCTTAAAGTGCGATATCGTTTTTTGATCATAATTTATTATCCCTCATCTATTTTTCATATATTTTAGATCTTTTGGGTCAATTTTAAAGGCCATAAGCCCAAAACCATTGTCGTGATGCGCAAAGCATATAACCAGTATAATCACGCCCGATGGACGGTATGAATTATGCACTCATTGTGCTCTTTACGGCAATGGCCTTGGTTTTGTTTTTGGTGTGGTTTTTGGTGGCTGTGCCCCAGCGACGCTCACGGCAAACACAAGAACAAGTGGTCGCTGAACTCGAAGTTGGTGAAGAAATTGTAACAGTTGGCGGCTTAATTGGCAAACTCACCTATATCGATCGTGAGAAAGATCTCGCCAGAATCGAAATCGCCAAGGGCATTGAAGTGCGCATCATCCCCGCCGCCATCAGCCATCCACTCGATATCATGGCACGCATCAAACGCGCCGAAAGACAACAAAGCAAGAAGTGAAAAGTGGAAAGTAAAAAGTGAAAAGGAGTTCAATTCTTTCCACTTTCCACTTTCCACTTTCCACTTTCCACTTTCCACTACTTACTCCGTGCGATTCGACATCTTCACCCTTTTCCCGGGCATGTTTCAAGGGCCTTTCGCCGAAAGCATTATTCATAATGCGATGGACGAACAGTTGCTATCGATTCACATCCACAACATCCGAGACTACACCACCGACAAACATCATGTCACCGATGACTATGCCTATGGCGGTGGCGGGGGCATGGTGATGAAGCCAGACCCTATTTTTACGGCAGTAGAAAGTGTGTTAGGGCTGACCAAGAGCCAAGAGACAAGAATCCAGAATGCAGACTCGACGGTTCAAGACTTAGCACTTAGCACTGAGAACTTAGCACTCAATACTCAACTTCCCTCACTCAGCACGCCTATCATCCTGATGTCACCAGCAGGGCGACGATTTAACCACGAGATGGCGAAAGAGTTAGCCCGTCACGAACGCATTGCACTCATTTGCGGGCATTATGAAGGGGTCGATGAGCGGGTGCGTGAACATTTATGCACCGATGCCATCAGCATCGGCGATTATGTGCTAACCGGGGGCGAATTGCCCGCGATGGTCATTGTCGACGCAGTGGCACGCCAAATCCCCAAGGTGCTGCCCGAATTTGCGCCGCTGAATGAATCACACGCCAATGGCTTATTAGAATACCCACACTACACCCGCCCACCCGAATTTCGGGGCTGGCGCGTGCCTGATATTTTGCTCAGCGGTCATCACGCCAATATCGAAAAATGGCGGCGACAACAATCTGAATTGCGCACTCGTGCGGCAAATAGTCAAGAGTTAATAGTTGAGGGTTGAGAGTATCTTGCTGATTACTCTCAACCCTCAACTCTCAACTACTGCTGATCGGGCTTCTTTTCGTCTTCACCGCGCAGCCCAGTTCGGAATTCGCGGATGCTCTTGCCTAATTCACCGCCGATTTTGCCGATACGACCTACGCCGAACAACAAAATGACAATGACAAGGACGACAATGATTTCAGTTGGTCCAACACTCATTTTTATTTCTCCTTCTCGTGATTAAGGGTATTCTACTCCCTTTAACAAAGCCCTTTTCACTTTACTTTGCTCGCCAAATCAGGGTCATTGGGGTCAACAATCGGCTCGCCACCCAAGGGAATTAATTCAGCATTTTTAAACAAACTACCACAGCTAAACAACACCACACTTTCTTCTGGCTTAAGAAATCCATCATCCATCAAATGTTTGTAAGCCGCATAGGTCGCCGCGCCTTCGGGTGAGGCAAACACCCCCTCGGCCTTTGAAACTTCGCGCATCGCAATACGAATCTCATCATCTGTCACGCTAATGGCCTTGCCGCCACTGGCGCGAATGGCATCGAGCATGATGTAATCGCCGATAGCGATAGGCACACGCAAGCCTGCCGCAATGGTATCGGCATTCTGAAACAAATCGGCATGACGTTTGCCTTCGTTATAGGCCTTCACAATCGGCGCACAGCCTTCCGATTGCACACTAATCATCTTGGGGCGTTTGCTGCCAATCCAGCCCATTTTCTCTAGCTCATCAAAGGCCTTCCACATGCCCACAATCCCTGTGCCGCCACCGGTCGGGTAAATTACGGCATCCGGCAATTCCCAATTAAACTGCTCGGCCAACTCTAAGCCCATTGTCTTTTTGCCTTCTTGCCGATAGGGTTCTTTGAGCGTGCTGACATCAAACCAGCCGCGCTCCGGCGATAAGGTGCGCACAATCTTGCCACAGTCATTAATTAAGCCTTTCACCAAATACACATTTGCACCATACATCATGCCTTCTTTGCGCATCATGTCGGGCACATCTTGGGGCATAAACACATAAATGCTCATGCCAGCCCGTGCCCCATAGGCCGAAAGGGCACTGGCCGCATTACCAGCCGAAGGTGCGCCAATGGCTTTGGCCCCCAACTCTTTGGCTTTGCTCACAGCAGCACTCATGCCACGCGCCTTAAAACTGCCGGTCGGGTTCAACCCTTCTTCTTTTAAAAACAATTTTTGAGCGCCCCATTTTTGGCCCAAACGCAAGGCGGGCAACAATGGTGTGCCGCCTTCGCCCAGTGTCACCACATTTTCAGGGTTACGCACTGGCATAATTTCAAACCATTTCCACATATTTTGCGGGCGGCGCAAAATCACGTCTTTGTTAAGGTCTTTTTTAGCACTTTCAAGGTCATATTGCGCCAGCAACACTTTGCCACAAGCCGCGCAAGTCGTTTGCAACACCTCGGCAGAACATTCTTTGCCACAATACGAACATTTAAGATTCACAAGATAACTTTTCATAGAGGAGGCTATTATCAAGGATAAAGGATGAAGGATGAAAAATAAATTTCATCCTTCATCCTTCATCCTTTATCCTTGTTCTTTATAATTCCAACATGAAAATCGTCATTATCAGCGGCGGCTCAAAAGGCCTTGGGCTTGCACTTTGTCAACAATATCTTACAAATGGGTATCAGGTTGTTGAATTTTCGCGCAGCGCCCCATACCCATTTTCGGTTCAATGTGATTTTGCGCACCCAGAGGCAGCGCTGACACCAATGACAGCCACCTTTGCCGAATTAAGCCGCGCTAATTACGACGAAATTGTCATCCTCAATAACGCCGCCTTGCTTGGCCCCATCGGCCCTAGCGCCCGCAAAGCGCCAACCGATTTAATAACGCATCTTAATGTCAATGTCACCAGCGCCATTTTGTTTTTAAGTCAAGCCATTAGCGCATTTCAGGCCCACACCTGCCCCAAAATTATCGCCAATATTTCGTCGGGAGCAGCCATCAAAAACATCTCAGGCTGGTCACTCTATTGCGCCTCAAAAGCTGGGCTAGAGCACTATATTCGCACCGTCGCCATCGAACAAAATGAGCAAGCACAGCCATTCACCGCCATCAATATCGATCCTGACCTGATCGACACCGACATGCAGGCCGGCATTCGCCAAGCCAGCCGCGCCGATTTTCCGGCACTCGATCGTTTCATTCAGCGCAAAGAAAATGGCATCTTGCGCCCGCCTGCCCAAGTCGCCGCTGCCATCATCCGCATCATCGGCAGCCCTATTGCAAATGGGTCGCGTTACGACATCACCGATTTTGTATAATCACAACGTTTCTGTATGTCAACAGATTACGATTCCCCTTGGAAAGATTTTTTACAACAGCATTTGCGATTTACAAATGTGGCTTATGATCACCGATG
>CAZLOF010000232.1:0-7249 GCA_964560745.1 uncultured Thermoflexus sp. | reverse complement strand
GTCGGTTAACACTTGCTTCGAGCGCTCGTAGCTACGGCGAATAATTTTGGTCACTTCGTGATCGATCTGTTCGGCAATCTTGTCGCTATAGGGTTTCGATTCGCCAAATTCACGGCCCATAAATGAGGCTTCGGCGCGACCAGAGTAAGATACCGGCCCCATCTCGTCGCTCATGCCATATTGGCGCACCATCGCCCGCGCAAGGCTTGATGCCCGCTCAAGGTCGCTCACAGCCCCAGCCGTGACATCATTAAAGACAATATCTTCGGCGGCGCGCCCAGCCAATGTCATGACAATTTGGGCTTCCATTTTTTTGCGCGTCATGTTTAGGGCGCTTTCTTCGTGTTCTGGGGCAAACCATGTCACCCCACCAGCCATACCACGCGGAATAATCGTCACTTTTTGCATCAGCAATTCAGCTTCGGGCAACATGGCGGCGGCCACAGCATGACCGGCTTCGTGATAAGCCACCACTTCTTTTTCGCGTGGGGTAATCAGGCGGCTACGGCGTTCTGGGCCAAGTGCCACTTTTTCAATGGCTTCTTGCAACTCAGCTTGCATAATTTCTTTTTTACCAGCACGTGCGGCCAAAATTGCCGATTCGTTAATCAAGTTTTCTAGGTCTGCGCCAGTAAAGCCGGGGGTTTGCTTTGCAATTAAATTCATTTCAACATCTGCCGAAATGGGTTTGCCTTTTGAATGAACCTTGAGAATGGCTTCGCGCCCAGTGATATCGGGCACATCGACCATTACGCGGCGGTCGAAGCGACCCGGGCGTAGCAAAGCGGGGTCAAGCGTATCGGCGCGGTTAGTTGCGGCAATTACAATCACATTCGTGTCGGTGCTAAAACCATCCATTTCAACCAACATCTGATTGAGCGTTTGCTCGCGTTCATCATTGCCGCCACCCCAGCCGCCGCCACGTTGACGGCCTACGGCATCAATTTCATCGATAAAAATGATACAAGGGGCCGCTTTTTTGGCTTGGTCAAACAAATCGCGCACACGGCTTGCGCCTACGCCAACAAACAACTCAACAAATTCTGAGCCAGACAAGCTAAAGAACGGCACACCGGCTTCGCCAGCGGTGGCTTTGGCCAATAGTGTTTTTCCTGTGCCGGGTGGGCCAATGAGCAACACTCCCTTAGGGATACGTGCGCCCAGTTGGATAAATTTTTCTGGACTTTTTAAGAAATCGACAACTTCAACCAATTCAAATTTCGATTCTTCGCAACCAGCAACATCGGCAAATGTGACCACCGGTGTTTCTGAGTTCATACGTTTGGCGCGACTGCGCCCAAACGAGAAGGCTTGATCGGCCCCTGATTGGGCACGTCTCATGCTAAAGATAAATAACCCTAGAATCAGCAATACTGGCAGCAAATTGATGATCCAAAATCCCAATTGCGACATTAAAGATGCCGTTTCGGGGCGATAGTCAAACGATGCCAAATCTTCGGCCGTGAGGCCATAGTTGCGCAAACGTTGAATCGTGTCGATATTTTCTTCTTTATTGACAATAAAACGTTTATCGTTTTTTAGTTGCACCCGTAAGAAAGTGCCGCCAGCAGGGGCAACTACTTCTTTGACGTTTTGCTTTTTAATCTCTTGAACTAGCGTATTAAATGAAGCCTCGTCTGTACTGCGGGGCAAAGTCGATGTGCGTGCAAATGCCATTGCTGCATAGGCAATGACGAGCGCGATCAAAATGAGCGGGACAATGTTATTTCTTAAACCTTTGGGCATTCCAAACCTCGTGAGAAACAGCAGCGTAACATGTGCGTATTAGCTTTGCGTTAGACTTTAAGTATACACGGCATAAAATTAATGCCACATTGTGCATAAGATTGAATGTAATATCGGGCAATTGACGCAGTTGGAAATATTTGGCAAGATTTTTTTATTTTTACTTTATTCTATAAATCTGATAATGGCAGCGAGATAGTAAAGCAATCATTTTTAGTATTTAAATTATCTTATTGTTTTTACGGTTGTTATGTGTTTATGTTAACTTCTGAACTAGACTACGACTTACCCAGTGAGCTAATTGCTCAACATCCCATCGAGCCACGCGACGCATCGCGCCTGATGGTTATTCATCGTAAGACTGGTGCGATTGAGCATCGCCATTTTTATGACTTGCCACATTATTTACAATCTGGCGATTTATTAGTGGCTAATCATTCGCGGGTTATTCCGGCCCGTTTGATGGGTAGAAAACCCACCGGCGGCAAAGCCGAATTGTTGCTTTTACGCAAGCTCGACCAAACCCAGTGGTTAGCATTGGTTGGGGGGCGGAATGTGAAGCAAATTATATTTGATCGAACGCCTGAATTGACTGTGACAGTATTGGCTGCCGATAGCAACAATCCTGAACGTGTGATTCAATTTAGCCAACCAATTGAGCCGTTTTTAGAGCAGTTAGGCACCATGCCATTACCACCCTACATACAATCGCGGCTCAATGATCCCGGGCGATATCAAACGGTTTACGCTGCGGTAGCTGGCTCGGCGGCAGCACCTACGGCTGGCCTTCACTTTACCCCAACGCTGATCAACACACTCCATAAACAAGAGATCGATATGGCTTGGGTCACCTTGCATGTGGGGTTAGATACGTTTAAACCCATTGATGAAGCTGTGGTTGAACAACACGCGATTCATAGTGAATGGATTGAATTACCAGCCCAAACTTTTGCGGCCATAACCAAGACGAAGGCCCAACAGCGGCGAGTTGTTGCCGTTGGCAGCACCAGTGTGCGTGTGTTAGAAGCTGTTGCAAATGGGGTCGTTGAAACGCAGGTATCGCCCAATTTAGATACGAGAGGTATTGCTGGATTTACGCGGTTTTATATCACACCGGGTTATCAATTTAAAACGGTAGACGCAATTATTACGAATTTTCATTTGCCGCGCTCAACTTTGCTTGCTATGATGGGCGCGTTTATGGGGATTGAACTGATGAAGGCCGCTTATGCTGAGGCAATTCGAGAACGCTATCGTTTTTATTCGTTTGGCGATGCTATGCTTATTTTATAACTGCGAACTGTGATCTTTCTTGTCACGTATAGCGCAGAAAGCGCTATAGTTTGGATAGGTACAAACGTAATCATGCTCATATCCAAACTATAGCGCTTTCTACGCTATTTTTATATTTTCTTAATCCCAAAATACGCCCAGCGATTATTTGTCTTGGCGGTTGCTCAGATATTCTTTATAAGTTGCCAAAGCATTTTGATTGTGCGACTTGATAAAGTTTTCAAGCGCATCGTAATCATGTGCCAACATGTGTTGCAGCATAGTGTGATGTTCTTGTTGGGCCTGTGAAATACGATTGGCTAAACCACCTTCAAAGTAAAAATGGCGCAATCTTGCCCAATGGGTTAGCACCCGTTGCAACATTTCTTGTAGCATGGGCATGCCAGCCACACGTGCAATGGTGTCGTGCATTTGCTTGTTTAGCTCAACCCATGATTTTTGATCGTTATTTTCCAGCGCCGCATCCATTTTTTGAACGATGGTCGTTAACTCGGCTTGGTCATCTTTGGTCATCTTTTGGGTTGCTACGCGGGTGCTAATGACTTCTAGCCCCTCCATTATTGTAAAAACCTCAGAGACGGAACTTTCAGAAATATGAGCGACTGTCGCACCGATATGTGGGACAGATTCAACCAAGCGTTCAGATTGAAGCAACTGTAAGGCTTCGCGCACTGGGATCGGGCTAACTGAGAGACGTTGTGCGATATCTTCGATTACAAGACGTGTGCCGGGTTTGACCTCACATCGAATAATCGCATCGCGCAGTGTATGATAAACAAATTCTTGTTTGGTTTGGAATCGCATTCCACCACTAATATTAAGTTGCATATGATGTATTTTATCACACCTTGCTGCAATAAATTAGATATTTCTTTGACGAGATGAACGAAGTATACTATTTTTTATTTGCGGCGGCTATATTTTAATAGGTAAGTTCTTAATAAAATATGATGTTTGTCTCTATTTGACTGTATTTTTCGTTATCAAAGTCTTGATATTGTCTCAGATAGCGTTTTTTTGAATACAGTTAGGCTAAATACATAAAACGTTATACTCGGGTTAATTTATGAGCGAGACGGTTAGCCTAACCCAACAGTTAATTAACGCTGCATTACATGCAGTTGCCCCAGATACAGCTATTTCTCGTCACCTTCGTTATATCGACGGTATTTTGTGGGTTGGAGATCGTTCGTATGATATTACTGGCAAAGAGTTGCGTTTGATTGCTATCGGTAAAGCATCGGTGCCAATGGCGACGGCTGTTTTAGACTTGTTAGGCGATCATATTCAATGTGGGGTAGTAGTAACAAAATATGAGCACGTTACTGCTAACGCACAAGCCAAAATTGTTCAATATCAACCCAAAATAATGTTGATTGAGTCGGCGCACCCAGTACCCGATGAAAATAGTTTGCGGGCGGGTATGGCGGTATGTGCTGCATTGGAAAATTGTAGCGCTGATACATTGGTGATCACTTGTGTTTCGGGCGGGGCATCGGCTTTACAAGTGGCTCCTCATGAGGGTATTTCACTCAAAACGATGCGGGCGATTAATGATGCCTTATTACGCAGTGGGGCTGATATTACCGAAATGAATGCAGTGCGCTCGCGATTGGATCGTTTGAAGGCGGGTGGGTTGGTGCGAATGGCGCAGCCCGGGCAAGTGGTTGGGTTAATTCTGTCAGATGTCATTGGTGACCCACTGGCTGTTATCGCATCTGGATTGACCAATGATCCATTGGCGCATAATGTTTTAGTAGGTAATAACGCCCAAGCTTGTACCGCGGTTGCTAGTGCTGCACAAAAACTGGGTTATACAACCCAAATTGTTACCACCAATATGGTGGGTGAGGCCCGCGAACGTGGTTGCGAAATTGCGAATCAGATGTTGTTATGCGCCACCCAACCGGGGCGGCAGTGTCTAATTTTTGGGGGCGAAACAACCGTCACCATTAAGGGGCATGGTAAGGGCGGGCGGAATCAAGAGCTGGCGTTGGCTGCTGCGATTGAATTGGCTGCTCATGCGCCTAAGCGCCCGATTACAATTATTTCATTTGGCACCGATGGTACTGATGGCCCTACAGATGCCGCTGGTGCAATTGTCACACAAGATACCCTTGCCCGAAGCCAAAAATTGGGGTTAAATGCTCAGCAGATGCTTGCGCAAAACGATAGTTATCATTTTTTTCAACCCCTTGGCGATTTGATCATCACTGGCCCAACTGGCACAAACACCGCCGATATCGTGATTGCGTTATTAGATTAGCCTTTGAGGTTACGGCTAATATTATTAGGCTGTAAAAATGCAAGCTATAATTTATTTCTCATGCAGGATACGCTGGTGCAACCCATGAACACGAAGGTGGGATTGCCATTTATGCAGCGGCATTATCATACTGTCGTTACATTTTCACTGCTCATTGCCGATGTTGTCAGTATTGTGCTTGCATTTTGGTTGGCGTTTCAGTTGCGGTTGCGAATCCCTTTGCCTGAAAGAGCCGCCTCGAATTTGCGTTTTGCCGATTTTGTGCCCCTGCTTATTTTGCAAGTGGTGATGACTATCATCGCTTTTTTCTTTGGTCGCATGTATCATCGCCGCCGCACCCGTATTGGCTCGGATGAAACTGCCACTATTTTTTCAGGCGCATCGATTGGCACTTTGATTAGTATTGCCGTTGCGTCTTTAACCCTCAAATCATCATCTGGCGCGTTTGATTATTCACGGGGGATGGTCGTTTACGCTTGGTTGCTTAGCATTTTGTTTGTGTTTTTGCTGCGTGGGTTACAAGCACGCTTGCAACGTTGGTTACAGGTGCAAGGCTATGGGCGCACCCGCGCTGTGATTATTGGTGGGGCCGAGCCTTTGCTCGCGGTATTGCAGCGCATTATTCAAAATCCTCGTTTAGGTTACGACGTAATCGGTGTAGTGCAATTTAATGGTCATGGTCAATCGCAGTTCTACCCGGGGGTCCGTGCATTGGGCGACATTGATATGCTATCCGATATTGTTGCACGTGATCAGGTTGATGAAGTCATTATTGCAGTGCCTGAGGCAAGTGACGAAGATATGCTACGGATTATTTCTAAATGCGATCGTAGCACCATTAGTATCAAGGTCTACCCAGATGTATTTCAGATTATGGCTGGGCAAATGAGCATTGGTGAATTGGGTGGGTTGCCGCTTTTAAATGTGCGTGATATTAATTTGCGCGGCTGGAAATTATCATTAAAACGTGCGATGGATGTAGTGGGCAGCGCCGTTTTGTTAATTGCATTGTCACCTATATTGTTGTTTGTCGCTTTGCTAATTAAGCTCGACTCGGCTGGGGGGGTATTTTTTGCCCAACGGCGAATGGGGATGGATGGCAAAGTGTTTTATATGATTAAATTTCGCACGATGCGGCAAGATGCCGAGAAATTAGGCACATGGACAACGAAAGATGACCCGCGCAAAACCAAATTAGGTGGTTTTTTACGCCGAAAAAACATTGACGAGTTGCCACAATTGATCAATGTTTTATTGGGAGATATGAGTCTAGTTGGCCCAAGACCTGAACAGCCAGCTTACGTCGAGCAATTTCGACAATTGATTCCAAGGTATATGGAAAGACATCGTGAAAAAGCTGGTTTAACTGGGTGGGCACAGGTGAATGGGATGCGAGGTGATACCTCGATTGAGGAGCGCACAAAATATGATTTGTGGTATGTTGAGAATTGGTCAGTGTGGTTAGATATTCAAATTATTTTACGCACTGTTTTGCGCATGATAACAGGCCGCGACGAAAATGCCTATTAGCCGTTGTAACATATTGGCGAAAGATGTGCCATGATTCATATTTTGCAAAGATGTGCTCAATTCATTTAAAAATTGAAGTAAATTCTGAGTCTTGCGAGACTGAAGCTGACTTAGAATATAAATTGGTGCTTATGACTGCTGTTGCAAGAAATAGCGAAAGTTGTTTTGCCATTTTGATTAATTTAAATCACCCTAATAAGATATAAAACTGCAATGTTATTGATATTTCTGCCACTTTTGGGGCGCAAAAAATATTGATAATGTTGTAATAGTAAAGATAAATGCAGAAAAATCAACGACTGATCCTTTTTTTGATAGTTGCCGCAATGATTGCGAGCGTAATCTATTATTTTCGCAATGAAGTGCAATCTCAGAATGAAGTGCCAATTTCTGATGTGGCACGCTATGTTAAGG
>CAZLOF010000231.1:6103-7304 GCA_964560745.1 uncultured Thermoflexus sp. | reverse complement strand
CACCACCCCTGCCAACAGGCTAGCCAAACCACCGATGCGCACTGACATCGGCGAATAGCGAAAACGCACCGTAAAGCGCTTGGGCGTTGCCGATTTAGTGTCTTGCGCAGCACCCAACAACGAAGAAGCAGGATTGGCGATGACTGTTTGCGGCGTTGGCGTTAAGCCAGCCGTCTGTTTACATTCCTTCGCCTGCAAGCCACAGGGCGTGTTTTCAATTCTCACCGCTCTAAAATTGCCATTTGCGAGTGCAATCTGAGCTTCAACTTCATCGGCATTTGTGCCGCCGTGTGGGCGAATGAAGGCCCGCCAACCCTCAGCATAACTATCGGTCAACAATAACCAACTGGCATCGGTCACATCGACATCAATCCACACCTCATTGTGTTTATAGACGGTAATGCTGGCAGGTTTGGGCTGGGCCGCTTGGGGCACAGTGCAGCCAATATCGGTGATGCCGCATGAGGTATCGACGATGACATATTGGCGCGGGTCAAATTTTTGCACAATATAGCCAAAATCACTGGCCAACAAGCCGCTGGTGATAGGCAATGTGAAAGCGCGTGGCAAGGCCCGCTCATTTTGGTAAATACGGGTTTTGCCATCGTTGTAAACCTGTTTATAAGCCGGTGCGTTAATCTCATCCACCGTCAACACATATTTCACGCCCAACACATCCAGTAGCGGTGATTGCAGCGACTCGGGCTTTTGCAACGGCGCAATACGGTTATAAGGCAACTCACCTTGTGGCTCAATCAATTGCATGTAATTGACATATTGACGCGGGATGATTGAATCGTAACCGCGAATGTCATGCAAGTTAAAGTGCCAAGCGGCGTTGGCATTGAGCGGTTTTTGCCCACTCGCCTCATAGGTGGTTAAGCGCCACAATGAGGTATCTTGCTGCAAAAATTTAATCGCGTCGGGCACATATTGCAACAACTTGGGGTCAACGGCTGGGTTAAAGCCCCAGCCCGCCAAAGTGAGATCAACCGCCAAAATGACAATAGCGCAGCAAGCCAAAAATTGAGCCTTGAGCCTTGAGCCTTGAGCGTTAACAAGCTGTGGCTTCTCGTTCAATCGCAACCAAATGCCAGCCACCAACAACAAAAGCACTAGCCCAAGCACGCTATTGGCCGAATTGCTAAAAAATAAGGCTGGGTTGCCCATACCCGGGTTGGCTTTGTCGGCAGATTGGGCC
>CAZLOF010000231.1:0-6093 GCA_964560745.1 uncultured Thermoflexus sp. | reverse complement strand
CAATCGGGCCGCCAGCAGCCCAATCCCCAAGCCAACGGCTGCGGCCAATGCCAGCCCCCCAGCCCAACGCATGGCCCTTGCCCGCACTCGGTTATAAACATCTTCGCGGTGATTAAGCACCCAATCAAGCCCAATCCCGCCCAAAGCCGCCAAACACAAGGTAAGCGGAAAAACCCAGCGAAAAGGCGAATGTAACTGATTGATGCCGGGTAAGCCGTAATACAAAATGGCATAAGCGCGGGTGCCAAAAACAAACAAAAGCGAGGCCACGCCCAACACCGCAAAAAACCAAACCGGCAACTCGTTCAACAATTTCCAGCGCCGGTCGCGCCATTTGGCCCATAGCGCCATACCGCTCAAAATGAGGGGCAAAATGCCAACATAGGCCCCACCCTCAACATAATTCTTGATGCCCCACGCCGTGTCGCCGCGCGCCGTGTCCACCGCCTGCACCGTCCATGTAAACCAATCGAAATAGCTGTGTTGCGATGGGTTGCCATAAAAATTGGGCATCAACCATTGCGTAACATAACGAATGGGGAAACCGTAACTCAGCACTTGGGCAAAATCGGAGCGCCCTGAGCGGAAACTGGTGTTGACCAACTCGAACAGTGGAACCAGTTGAATTGCACCCATTGCCGCGCCCAACAAAGCCATGCCCAGCAACCACGCGGCGCGTTTGGCGGCGGCTTTGCCATCGTTGCGCCAATCGCGCAGATCAAACACCGTGGCGAGCCGCCATGCACAATAAAGCCCGGCCACCAACGCGGTGTAAACCGTGATCTCGACATGCCCGGCCAAAATATGCAAGGTGATGGCGATGGCCCCAATCACAGACCAAGGGGCGCTGGCTGGCATCCGCCGCAGCCCCGGCGTTTGTTGAATGATACGCTCGCACATCGCCAAAATAAGCGGCAGCCAAGCCGCTGCGGCGATGACCATTTGAAAAACCACCGACACCAGCATAAACCCGCTGAGTTGGTAAATTACCCCCGCAAAGGTGGCTGCATTGCGCCCCAAACCCAAAGTGCGCATAAAAACAAACATACACACCCCGGCAATGCCCAAATTTAAGGCCGTAAACCAACCATAGGCCAACCACAACGGCAACACATAATATAGTAAACTGAGTGGGTAAAGCGCCGAGTGTTGCCCCGCCGCCAAAAACGGCACCCCGGCAAACAAATAGGGGTTCCACAATGGCAACTCGCCTTGGTTTAGTGAGTCGAGAATGAAACGTTTCCAAACATAATTTTCGAGGATGAGGTCAGACAGCAATTCATTTTGTGGACGCCCCACCCCCAAGGCGGCAGCCCCGCTGCGGAATGGCTCCCATTGAAATAGATTATCGCCCGGCAATAACGTATAACCACCCAGTGTGACCGCAAAAAACAACACGAATGGCAACACCATCAGGAACGCAATCGGCGCAATGGTGTCATAATTTCTCAGTCTGTTTTTCAGCCTTTGCCGTAAATGCATCATCGTAAGAAGATAAATGTCGTTTCAGTATTCAAGGCTAAATGAAAAAACATAAGGCCGAAATCACTATCGCACCAGCCACTTTGAGGTTGGTGCGATAGTGATTTCGGCAAAGCCTATTTTCAACCCCTAAACACTGAGAAAATACAAAGATAATATGTTTCAGAAAAGTTGAGCGTTAAGAGTTGAGAGTTGAGAGCGTATGTCTCTCAACTCTTAACCCTTAACACTCAACTCATTTTACGCGGTGCGTTGTTGTGCGTCAAAGGTAAGCGCGACTTGCTTAAAATATTGAAACGCCGAATTGCTTGATTTTTCGAGAATGAGATTGCTTGGTTTTACATGCACAATCAACGAATTGGTGGTAATTTCAATGATTTCGCCTTCTTGCACCGGAATCAATTGCCCAATATCGCTTAATTTGCGGCGCAAAACCATATCACTATGCGCCGTAGGGGTCATCAATACTTTATAGGTCGTCTTCATCGACGTTTTATCAAACACGGCTAAAGCCAAGGCAATCACCTCGGCAGGTTTGGCTG
The DNA here is from genome assembly GCA_964560745.1 of uncultured Thermoflexus sp. Taxonomy (GTDB): domain Bacteria; phylum Chloroflexota; class Anaerolineae; order J036; family Brachytrichaceae; genus AQU-03. The sequence continues at coordinate 4,069 of CAZLOF010000231.1, read as the reverse complement.
TCCCTAGCCGTTCAATGACACTTACACCACATGTGCCCAAAATCAAATCTTTGGCACCCATAATATTGTGGTGTTCATCAAGGTTCTCATCACCATGTTTATAGTCTATGGCGGGGAAAGTCTGATAAAAAGTCTCATTTTTGCGGGTTGATTTGGGCGCACCCAATGCCGTAGCCCCGCTGCTAATGAGTTGAGAATTGGTAGCTTGCGTCGCTGCGCGTGGCAATGGTTCTGCGACTTGACGACCGGCTGAGGCTGGCTGCACAGGTGCTGGGGGCGGGGAAATAAATTCGCCAGTTGGCGCTAAATTATCATGAATGTCATCCAAGTCGTCATCCATACTGCTATAGCCATCTGGCAGACGCGCAGATGATGATTGCGAAGGATGCGTATATTGGGTTGTCTCGATATTTGCCGGATTATTTTTAGAAAATGCATCAGCTTGCGGCCGTTCAACAGCCTCATCTTCTTCAAATGGCTGATCATATTCTGCGTCGGGGGGCAAATCATCTTCAACAGCCGCATTTGAGCCTTGTGAAACATGAGATGGCGGCGGAGGGGTTGTTTTGCTATTTAGATAACTATAGAGCAAATACATTGCAAGCACGATGGCAACGCCCAAAGCGCCCAGCAATGCAAGACCAATAATTCGATTCCAAGTTAAATTATTTTCGCGGGCGCTGACAGACCCAGTGGTGCTGCCAATGGCCGATGGCTTTTGAATTTCATTCAACAGATTTTGCAAGCTATTTTCATCGGCTCTGGTAAACCAACCCCCATCCCCGTCTTTGTCATTCTCTAATTTAATGACATTCAATGTTTCACGCACCAACTTTATCGCTTCATCGGGTTTAACATCACCTGTTGTTACACCCAACAAATCTTGAGCAACCTTAATGGCATTGGACTGGGTGCGTTGATTGGTAACCAATGCTTGATAACGCGCTGCAACATGGGTCACATACACATCACGGTATTGTGGCAGCGTACCGTTATAAGCCAAATGGATCGGAGCCATATTGGTAAAGAGCAAATTAGTAGGCACCCATGCATAAACAATATATGCGCCAGCGACCATGCCTAATAATCCGCCGAGAATTAACGCTACGACGGTGAGGGTAGTTGTTACATTGCGATTACTCATAGCGATGTTAATGATATCGTAGTTTTTTAAAACCTGAAGCAAAAATACCTCTCAAATATCTCTTAAAACAAAACACAAGTCTTCTATGCTCCGTCTAATTTGAAAACAATAACGACACCCGCAAATTTCGTAACCTGAATGGATCTTCTAAACCATTGGGAGTGTTCCCAATGGTTCAGACCGCTCAATTTAACTTGTAATATCATATTGATATGGCAACAACGGCAATACACCGCCCCCACACGCCAGAAATGGCGCAAGCACCTGAACTTGCCTTGCGAAAAACAACGAATGCCATCCCCTTATTTTCAGCCAAACAGGTATGACCAACTCACTCCGTGACCGCACCTACCGCCTCGAGCGCATTCGCGCCCTAGCCGGTGGTGTGCTCGAAAGTGCCGATGCAACTTTCATTATGTTAATTGCGGTGCAAGTGCTAGCGGCAGATAACACCGCCAAAGGCATTTTATCGGGCGGGGCGCGGGTGGGTATGTTGCTTGCGCCGGTGATGGTGCTGCTGGCCGAGCGCATTGGGCTGCCCAGTGGGCGAATTGCGGCCAGCTTGCTCGTACTCTCAGCCATCGGCTACGCCATCCCTATTTTTGTGCCGTCGCTCATGGTATATGTGCCATTGGTGATGATAGGCGCAGCCTCAGCCGCCATGTTATCGCCCTTCACCACCCAAATTTACCAAAGCAATTACCCAGCCCACGAGCGCGGCAAATTGTTTTCGCGCACCAATGTCATCAAAATCATCGCCTCTATTCTTTTTGGTGAATTGGCTGGGCGTATTCTGGCACGCGACCTCAATTTATATCGCGTGGTGCTGGGCATTGTTGCAATTATGGCATTGGTATCGGCGGCATGTTTATGGCGTGTGCCCAGCAAACCAGTCGCCAAAACAGGTGCAGTCAATCCCTTTCACGGCTTTCGTTTTTTTCGCAGCGATCGCACCTTTTTGGTGTTGCAAATTTCGTGGATGTTACTCGGCCTTGCTTGGTCGATGGTCATGCCTTTGCGCATTGACTATTTGTCAAACCCCAAATATGGCATTCAACTCGGCCCGCGTGAAGTGGCAATTTTTGTTAGCATTGTGCCCGATGCCACCCGTCTCTTGCTCAGCCCGCTATGGGGTTGGGTATTCGACAAACTCAGCTTTTTTACCCTGCGCATCATCACCAATTTTGCCTTTGCGCTCAGCATGGCCTCGTTTTTTTTAGGGGGCGATTGGTATAGCCTATTGTTTAGCGCCTTTTGTATTGGTTTCGGCGCATCGGGCGGCGATCTTGCATGGAATTTGTGGGCCACCAAACTGGCCCCGCCCGAACACGTAGCCGACTATATGGCGGTGCATATTTTTCTCACCGGGTTACGCGGGGTGATTGTGCCCTTCATCGCTTTTCAAATGGCCAACACCATGCCACTTTCCACCATCGGCATCATCGGGGCCATTATCATGACTACTTCAGGACTATTATTAGTGCCTGAATATTTTTCAGATAAAAAACGCAGTAAGGCTTTGGCCGATACAATCTAATTGACACAGTGATTTCGGCATCTTTTTTAGTATAAAATCAAAATTGCAAATATGCAAAATAAAAATCGCTGTTTGGCAGGCCTGACCTTACTGATTACATCTGCATGTAGCAGTGCTACCTCAACAAATACGGCTGCCCCTTTTACACCTGTAGTCTATCTTGCTCCTACCACAACGTCAGCTCCCATCCCAACCCCTAGCCCCAAACCATCACCAACCGCTACAGCCCTGCCAATCATTATTCGTCAGCTTTTACAAGGGGCTGGCCCCATCCCCACCACCAACCCACCTCAGCCCACCTTAGTCGATTTCTGGGCAGGCAAAGCCAAATTTGTGCCCGATGTGCTGGATACCGGTTTGCCAATGGGCGAATCAGAAACCATTGTCATGAGCAACGGCGAATTATGGTCATATTTGCATGCCAGCAATCGCTCGGCAGGGGTAAAAGATCAATGCGGGGCGGCGGTCGAGTTTCCGGGTTGCACCGTCATTATGCGTAGCACCGATGATGGCAAATCGTTTCAATATGGCAGCCAGCCGCCCATTTGCCAAATGAAATGCCTGCAATGCCCATGCAAAAGCGAGACCGACCATATTGATCAACAACAATACCCGCGAGTAGCCTATGACGGCGAAACCATGTTTATGGCCTATGAATATCGTGGGCAAACCAAGTTGCGTCGCTCGACCGATGGGTTAAATTGGAGTGCCCCCGAAAATGTGGCCGACACCGGCATTTGGCGTTTGTGGCTAAAACCGTGTGGCTCTGCCGCCGAAACCATCGATGCCCACCCATTTGTGCCCAAAGATTTTGAATGTTTGGTTGGCGCGCCACCCGGCGTATATGTCGAGGGCGACCAACTGTATGTATTTGTGGCGCTGGGGCAAAGCCCTAGTGGCATGGGCTGTTTTGTGGGCGACAAATGCCAACCGGCCAGCCAAATGAAACGCTGCAAAGCCAACCCATTGTTCATTGGGGCCAAAAGCTATGGCCCAGTCAACGAGCGTGGCCCCAAAACCAATGCCTTTTTTGATTTTCGCTACATTAGCTCTGCCGATGTGGTGAAATGGGGCGATCGATATTACATGCTTTATGAAGGTGTGCGCGGCCCCGGCCCCGGTGACCCCGGCGACAGCCAATTTGGCCTCGGTTTGGCCCGCAGCGTATCAAACGTGCTCGATGGCAAATGGGAGCGTTACCCGGGCAACCCGATTTTAGTTGACCAGCCCGGCAATATCGGGCTTGGGCATGGCGATTTGGTGCTCAATAAAGGTGTGGTCAGCCTTTATACGTCGCTCGACGGAGTTAAACGCAGCCGACTAATCCTCAAATGGCTTTAAATTACGCCTTTCTCAACTTGACAAAGTCAGATTATGCCGATTTCACT
>CAZLOF010000230.1:0-7315 GCA_964560745.1 uncultured Thermoflexus sp. | reverse complement strand
AGGCAATTTTGGTGGGCCGGGTCAAGGTGGGCAAGCAACGCCACAAGCCGCTGCCCCTCAAGGTGACCGCACCACAAAAAGCATTGGCGAAGTGAATGGCCGTAATGCGCATGTGACCACACAGGGTGGGTTTGGTGGCGGTGCGGGTGGCAACGCTGGGCAAGAATTTATTTTTGCCGATGGCAAAAGCTTTGTTAAAGGCCCAAACCCAAATATGGGCGCAATCGAAGCCAAATGGTATGAATTGACGGCTGAGCGTACCCAACGGAATCCAGCCGATGGGCTATTTGCGCGTGACGGCAAGCGGGTGTTAGAGCCAGCCGATTTTAAGAAAGCCGGTAGCGAAACGATTGAAGGCAAGCGCTGTGATATTTATGAAGCCGATGCGGCGGCATTGCAGCGAATTTATGAGAGCACCCAAGGTGGTTTTGGGCAAGGGGGCTTTGGTGGCCCGGGCGGCGGTGGCCCAGCCGGTGGTCAGGGGCAAGCTGGCGCTGGCCAAGGGCAGGGCGGTGGTCAAAACGCCGGTCGCAATCAATTAACGATTAAATCGGGCAGTTATAAATTGTGGGCGTGCGAGGATAATTTTGTGCGCAAGTATGAGGCTAATTTTGCTTTAACTTCGGCTCAACGCGCCGATCAAGCGATCGAAATTCAAACCAGCGCCCGTATGTATGATTTTGGTGCAGCGATTACCATTGCCGCACCGGCTGGGGCCACCCCCGCTGAAGCACCGGTGCGCCCCAATAATCCTAACCAACAAAATGGCACGCCGCGTGCGCCGGGTACCCCGCGTGCAGGCACACCGCGTCCATAATGAATCTGACCGATTAAAGAAAGCCCGCTGATTCTACAAAATCAGCGGGCTTTTTTGTGAATAGGATAGTGCTTAGTGCGCGTCCCCAGACGCGTATTCTGCGTGAGCTAAGATGCGCGTCTGGGGACGCGCACTAAGCGCTTATGCTAGCGGGCTTTTGTGCCGACCGCAAATACTTCGCGTTGGAAAAACCATGAGAAGGGTGCCCACTTAAAAGCAATATGTCGCATGAGCGACATGGCTCCATTTTCGTTGCGGTTTTGGGGTGGGGTGTCGAGCCATACTTTGACGGGCGAAAAGTTTGATTGACGCAACACTTTTCTCATGCGCCATAAATCTTGTTCGTTTACATGCACCTCGGTGTTAATTTCAACATTTAGCGCACGTGGGTTGGCGGGGTATTTATCGCCTTGGCCCATTAAAATGCGCATGCGGCGCACCCAAGGGTAGGCATAGGCGTCATACCAGCGGTTGGGGGCGGTATGCACAATAATTTGCCCGCCCACTTTTAATACACGATAAGCCTCATCTAGGCAAGATTTTAGTTCCCAAGGGTGCAAATGTTCGACCACATCAAAAATAAGCACGCGGTCGAAGGCGTTGGTTGGGAAGGGCAAAAATTTTGCATCGCTGCGGCCAACGCCGTGAATACCGGCCTCATCTTTTAGCGCTTGTTGCGAAAGCGAGAGCGCAGCGCGAGAATAATCGACCCCGAAACAGGCAGCGCCCAAACGGGCAACATGACGCACAATTTCGCCACGACCACAGCCTAGGTCTAGCACACACATGCCGGGGCGCACACTTGCGTATTCAAATGCCTGTCGTAATCGGCGCGATAAATCTGCCCCCTCGGTATCAAGGTATTCTTGATAGCCTTCGCAGGCAGTTAAAAAATATTGTTCGTCGTAAAGATCAGATGGGAGTGGGGGGGGTCTGAGGTCGCTCATTCAAAAATTATTGCCCTAGTTATACCAGTAAATGGGTTTGTCAATAATATCATGCCTATAACGAATTCTCCCCACGAATTTCAAATTCGTGGGGAGAATTTGTGATTGGAGAAGGTATTCTGAGGTGTTTTCGCCAAACCCGCCATTGTTCTTCAAGCTACGCTTGAAGAACAATGGCGGGTTTGGCACTTCCTCAGTCTTAGAATTTTATTTATTATGCGTAAACAACAGCTTGCTCTGAGCGAATGATCTGAATGAGTTGCTCGGTGCGTTGATCTGGCGATACATTCAAATCACGTTTTAGCCCCGAAACCAACTGCTGGTAGATTTCGATGGCAGCTAAACGCTTGCCCATGCGGGCATTTAACATCATCAACATACGGGCCACGTCTTCATTTAACACATCCATATAAAAAGCGCGTTCGATCAAACGTACCACTGCGTCTTCTTCGTTGGTCTTCATAGCAACGGCAGAAGCATCTAAACAGCAGGCTTGGAATTTCTCATGCAAACGGCGACGGGTGCGCACAGCCCATTCCATTGTTGATTCAACTAAAAAGTCGTCGGTATAAACCTCGGCGGCTTTGAGCAAGAATTGCAATACTTGGCGCGGTTCGGCTTTTTGCGATTCGCGCATTAGTCGCTCAAACTCATCGACATCGTAATAATATTTGAGTTGTGGGTTGACCGAATAAACACCATCGAAATAGGTGAATGGAACCGTGCCTAAGACATTGCGAATGGTTAATTTGGCGTTATGGAAACCACGTTGCATGGTGGCCGTGTTGGCATCGGGCCAAAAAATGCTGCCAATGCGTTCACGGGTGGATTGGCGCGAGTTGAGCATGAAATACATCAATTCGCGTGGGATGTTCCAGCCCCATTTTTGGGTGGTGACTGACTCGCCGCCAACCAATACTTTGCCGCGACCAAACCCATAAATTTGCACCGGTAGCGATGGATCGACAATGGTGATCTTGCTCGACTGACTAGCAGGTATTTGTTGGCTTTGGCGTTCTTCTTGATTGGTTTGAGCGGGTGATTGTGGTGTAGGGGTTAGCTGTGGCTCGTTGAGGTTATAGCTTGCACGCAGTTCATCATATTTAGCTGGTTCTTCGAGCTTAAACTGATTTTGTAAAAATGCGCGGAACTGAGGCTGATAACGATAGGCTACTTGGCGTGGGTCGGTATTGGGTGGGCGCTGGATAAATAGGTTGCGACGCTCAAGTTCAGCCATGAGCTTTGCCACTTTTGCGCCGTCGCCGGTATCTGAGAAGGTTGAAAATTGGTTGGATGTGATCTCGGCAAATACACTAGACCGTAATAGCGTTTGGCGAATCTCGGTAGGTTGCTTGTTTAATACCTGTTGGCTTAGATAATCATTGAGCAAGCTGTCTGATCGCATGTCATTGCCGCCCCCTTGGTCACGCATGGCATTGACTTGGCTTTGCATGATGATGCCGACCAGCCAACCTTCGGTTTCGGCATATAGGCGTTTGAGGCTCGCATCGTCGATAATCACTGACGATGTTTCGCTGATGGTGGCGAGCAGGCGGCGGGTTTCTTCGATATCGAGCTTTAATGCCCCAATGCCGATTGAGCTGACTTGTTGCTCGGCGATGAGTTGCGCCAATTGTAATTGGGGCAACACGCGCCCCGATAGCACCAAACGCACATTGTCGGGCAGCAACAAAATAAGCCGATTAAGTAAATCGATAATGGCCTGAGATGGCTCAACCACATGAAAGTCATCGAGGATGATACAAACTTGTTGTTGAGCTGGGATGCTGAGTAAGAACTCATCAGCCAATGCTGCCGCCAAGGTGAGTGCATCTCCTTGAAATGAACTTGCCGCGCGGCATTTTGGAAAATGCTGTGAGATCGAAACAATGATGGCACGGCTAAAGGCTTGGACGTCTAATTCGTCTTCGCTAAGCGTAACCCACGCAAATGTTTGGCCCCCATGCTGAACAAATTGTGATAACACCCCGGTTTTGCCATAACCTGCGGGTGCTGTAATCAATGTTAAGCGGTAATCCATTGACGTTTCCAATGCCCGGATACAGCGTACACGCTCTATCAATTTTTTGCGGGGCTGTGGAATACGAATACGTGCGGTGAGAGGGCGATTAAGTTCCATATTGCTGTTGCCTGCCGTTATAATAAATTCCAGTGAATCTGTATTGTCTAACTATGATAGTTTCCAATTTTACCTTAAAGATAGTGTAATCGTGATATGTTCTTGGACATATCGTCCTTATTAAGCCCAAAGACCTATCTCTGCACTGCAATGTCAAGAAATTTTAAGGAGCGGATCGTGCTTAAAACGTAAGATAAGGATCAAAATACCCCCGATAAGTAAGCCGATGAATGTTGTAATGATGGGGTAGTTGCTCTGGGTGCTGACCCGACTGACAGGCGAGAGTGCTGGGGCGGCGAATCTAACTTCAGTATTGCTGACAGCGGCTGCGATTGATACTTCGGCCAATTTGCGCGAGAGGGTGGTATACGTGTCGCGTGCGACATCGCGGGTTTGAATTAACTTAGAACGGGCGGCCAATTCTTGTTCTAATTTGGCTTGGTTTTCGCGCATGGTGTTTAGCAGGCTCAAAATAGATTCATCGGCTACCACGCTGCCGGTGACCAATGAGTTGCGCAATTGGGCCAAGGCCTTGGTTTGCTCGATCGAGGCTAAGGCCAGTGCGTTGGTTGTAGGAATACCGCTGCTTAATTTGGCGGTTTCACCCAATTCAAAAAGGCTAGCGTATGAATTGGTGAGTGCAATGGTGGTATTTGTCACATTGTTGCTGACATAATCGCCATTGCTCAGTGCCACCGATATTTCTTTGATTAGTCGTTCATAATTGGCGATTTGGGCAGTAATGGTGGTAATCAGGGCATCGATATCGTTAAGTTGAGCGGCGGCTGTGCTAACTGGCACCGTCGCAAACTGAATTGATGGCAAATTGGCCCCATATACTTGGGCTTTGATTCCAAGCAGGGCAAAATAGTTGGTGGCGGCGGCGGCATCACCGCCAGCGCTCACTTGTTGTCTCATGCCTCGAGCCTGATTGAGCAAGTCAATATTGCGAATGCGGGCGGCTGAATAGGTGTTTAGCAATTTAAGCTGTGATTGTGTCTGTTCGTGAATGACGGCGCGTTTGCCTTCTTGCTCATTGACAAAGGCGATCACGCGGTTTTGGGCTTGCGCATCGCGATAGGCGTCGAGCACCGATTGTCGCCATTTTTGCTCAGATTCGAGCGAGGCCAAGAGCGCGGTTTGGCGGCTGCGTTGTAGCGCGTCGAGCGTTTGCTGGGTTTCGCTGATGACGCGATAATATTCGTCATATTTGCTATTGACGATAAATTTTTCGTAAGCTGTTTGGGCTGCCTCATATTCTTGCACGGCGCGTTGATATTCGGTTTTGATCGTTTGCGAAAGATCGACGGGCGCACCGCCATAAATTGAGTTGACATATTGCTCATATTCAAGCGCCCAAGTGTTTGCAATGTCGGCGGCTAGCGCTGGGTTTTGATCTTGAACTTTGATTGATACCAAATCGGAGCGGGTGGGGGCCTCGCTTTTAATTTTTTGAATGAGTTTGGCGGGATTGCGGTCTGCAACGTCTAATTTGTCATTTAGTTTATTGACTACTGCTTGCGCAATTAGCCCATTTTGCACCAGCCCGACCAACGATGCGCGTCGACTATCTAAGTTTGACTGCCCAGCGCCGCCCAAACTATCTTGTGAAACTGTTTTGAATTTGGGGTCAAATTCGATATCGGTGCGGGTTTTGACAATGGCGATGGTCGCAACTGCTTCGTATGGGGTGGGGAATAGCCTAATATAAATAAACCCTAACAACCCACCGAGTAGGGCGCAGGCCAACAAAAACCGCCAGAAACGGGCTAGGGTTAAGAAGATTTTGCCGAAGTCGATCACGATCTCGTCATTATTTGCACTTTGTGATGTTATTTCGGGTGCAACGGGTGGTGGTGGGACCGATGGTAGAGGCGTTTGCAATTTTGACACTACATTAAAAAATAGGATAAAACGGATTATACCCAGTGGCTTTGGGGACTTTTGCCAATATTAATTGCATTAAAAAGCATAGAAATATTGCTTTCGCCAATCTCACTATCCCTCGACCAGCATCGCTGGTCGAGGGATAGTGAGATTGGCATTTCCTTGGTTTTTCCTAATGTTATGACATTAAACGTATATAATCTTCCACTCATGGAATTTTCAGAACTCATTCAATTATTGGCTATTGCCATTGCTAGCGCAACACCGCTCATTTTTGCGTGTATTGGCGAAACTATTACCGAGCGGGCAGGTGTGATTAATTTGTCGGCTGATGGCACCATTTTGTTGGCGGCGATGACCGGTTTTGCGGCAGCCCGTGCTGCCGATAGTGTTTTGGTGGGGCTGTTGGCGGCAGGCCTGATCGGGGCAATTATTGCTTTGATTGTGGCGTTTGGGGCCATTACGCTGCGACAATCGCAAATCGCCATTGGGTTTGTTTTGGCGTTATTAGGCGCTGATCTATCTTCATTTTTAGGTGCGCCAGTGGTGTTGGTCGAAGGGCCATCTGTGCCACATTTGGCGATTCCTTTATTAAAAGACATTCCGGTGATTGGCCCGATCTTTTTTGAGGCCGATTTGTTGGTTTATGCCAGTTATATCTTGATCCTATTCACATGGTGGTATTTTTATCGCACTCGCAGCGGTCTTACATTACGGGCGATTGGCGAGCAACCGGCGGCGGCGTTTGCGCGTGGGGTGGATGTGGTGCGGATGCGCTATATTTACACCATCATCGGCGGGGTATTGATGGGTATTGCAGGCGCGGCATTTTCGCTCGATGTTAAACCGGGTTGGACGCATCGGCATACGGCTGGTTATGGTTGGATTGCGTTAGCCATTGTTATTTTTGGCGGTTGGAACCCATTACGAGTGGCATTTGGGGCTTATTTGTTTGGCATTTTGCAATCGTTATCGAGCAAGGCTCAAAATGTGATCGAATTTATCCCGACGCAAGTGTTTCCTATTTTGCCATTTGTGTTGATGATTGTGGTGTTGGTATTAACCTCGGGCACATGGTTAGAGCGCGTTTTTGCATTTTTGCCGCAAAATATGCGGCGGTTGGTATTACGCACCTTGCAAACCCCGGCCCCGGCGGCATTGGGTCGGCCATTTGAGCAAGATTAAGCAGAGAATAGCGGAAATAAACGCGAAGGGGCGAATTACGCGAAGAAATCAATTATTTCTTCGCGTAATTCGCCCCTTCGGGTTTATTTTCTTTAAATTTTAACGCTGCGACAAAATACGTGTAATCTGTTAGATTTTCACACACTCGTGATGCCCAACCTGTATCAGCGCGTCGAGCATCGAGAATGGCCCGCGTTCAGGATGAATCCCTGTGCGTTCCCAATCTTCTTCATTTAGCCGCATAAAAAACACCACAAATTTCTCGCGTGATTGCGCCAGCGACCAATAGGCATCGGCCAGTTTTTCGCGGTTATAGGCGCGTTCAATCGCCAAGGCCTC
>CAZLOF010000229.1:0-7348 GCA_964560745.1 uncultured Thermoflexus sp. | reverse complement strand
GAACCGCGACTTGTGACTTATAGCTCATGGCTCATGGCTCACGGCTCATAGCTTGTAGCGTTTAATTGCAGCGGTGGCGACCATGCCAACCATTTGGCTGTGGCTGATATTTTGAACTTGTGCCATTAAGGTTAAATCGCTGCGGGGGGTGATGCCGGGTAATGAATTGATCTCTAAAATGTAGAGTTTGCCTTCGGGCGTTAAACGAAAATCGACTCGTGAATAATCGCGGCAGCCAGTGACGAGGAAGGTTTGATGCGTGAGATCACGCACTTGTGCTGCCAAGACTGGGCGAATGGGGGCCGGGCAGTGATAACGGTAATAATCGGCAAAATCGACTTTATGAGCCGATGAATAAAAGGGGGCTAGCTCGCTAGGATAGGCACTAAAATCGGGCTGGCTGATGGGGAAAAAGTGAATGTCATCGTCATTGCCAATTAAGCCACAGGTTAAATCATCTCCTTCGATAAAGGCCTCAACCAAGGCCGGTTGTTGATATTGCGTGATGATTCGTGCGACGGCATCACGCAATTGTTTGGGGGTGCGGGCGATGCTGTCGTTTTTAATGCCCATGCCTGTGCCTTCATGTTGCGGTTTTACAAATAATGGGAAGGTTAGCTCAGGTTGTAGCACATCGTCGGGTGAGCGAAAGACTTGAAAGCGCGGGGTCGGTAAATCGTAATAATCGAGAATGCGTTTGGTGCTAGGTTTGTCTTGGGTGATGGCGGCGGCAAGTGGGGTGGGGCCGCTGTAGCGATACCCCATCATTTCTAAAATGGCCGGCACATGGGCTTCGCGGCTTTCGCCAATTAGCCCTTCGCACACATTAAAACATAAGTCGGGTTTTATTTGGGGTAGCCACTGAAACAATTCACCATTGCCTTCGTGAAAAACAACCTCGTGGCCTAATGATTCAATGCCTGCCGCATAGGCCGCCACATCTTCGGCGTAATCAAGCTCAACGAGGCGATCATTGGGTGCATTGTCGCCTAGATCGGGCGCGTTATGGGCAAGGTTGACAAGTAATGCAATTTTTAGCCGTTGTTTTTTTAGTAACAAGATAGTATCCTTTTATTTTGTTGAAGATGATACGATATCATCATCATAACAAAATTATCTTCTCGATAATAAGTTGTAAAACAAGTTTTTGCCGAACTAACGATCTGGTCTTTGAAGGCAGGATCTGTGCCCCTGCCTTCAAAGACCAGATCGTTAGTTCGGCATTATGTTTTTTTAAATTACCTCAAAGTATTATAAATTTCGGCGCTACAATTCGTTAAATGCCCTTTAGCAAACCTAATGACCCTTATGCAGCGTTACGCTTGCCCGAATTTCGCTATCTGCTTGGCTCACGTGTATTTTCAACCTTAGCACAACGAGCGCTTTATATTTGTATTACCTATCAAGTGTTTGAACTGACCAAGGACCCACTTGCATTAGGGTGGTTGGGGTTGGTCGAAGCCATTCCGGCTTTATCTTTGGCTTTATATGGCGGGCATGTGGCCGATCGTAATGATCGCCGTATGATTGTGCTGATCACCCAGGCCATTCAGGTGGTTTGTGCTATTTTATTTGCTTTTATTTCGCTCAATAGTGTCTCGTTAGGCATATTTGCCCTTTATGGCGTAGTATTTATTGTTGGGGTAGCACGTGGATTTGGCGATCCTGCCATGTCGGCATTTGAGGCACAAGTAATTCCGGCCAATGTTTTTGCCCAAGCGTCGGCTTGGTCGAGCAGTTTGTGGCAGGCCATTAGTATTATTGGCCCGGCCTTGGGTGGGTTTGCCTATGCTTATTTAGGCCCCACCGTCACTTATTTTATCGTGGCGTTGTTGCTTGCTATTTCGTTGTTGGGTATGCGCCTCATTGCGCCCAAAGCCAAACCCGTGCCGCCCGAAGGCGAAACAATTTGGCAGAGTTTATCGGCTGGGGTGCGTTATGTCAAAAATGATCAAGTGCTAGTTGGCTCAATGGCCCTCGACTTGTTTGCGGTGTTATTTGGCGGGGTCATTGCGCTGTTACCGGTTTTTGCCGAAACCATTTTGAAGGTGGGGCCGGTGGGGTATGGGTTTATGCAATCTGCACCGTCAATCGGGGCCTTATTTATCATGTTATACGCCACTCGTCATCCACCATTGCAAAATGCTGGCCGCAATTTACTGATCAGCGTGGCCGGTTTTGGGGTTAGCATCATTGTGTTTGCGCTATCTACCAATTTCATCGTGTCATTTTTGGCGCTGATGTTTACCGGTGTGTTTGATGGCATTAGCATGGTAATACGCATGACGATTGTGCGGGTGCTTTCGCCCGAACATATGCGGGCGCGTATTGCGGCTGTTAGCTGGATTTTTATTGGCGCATCGAACGAAATCGGCGCATTTGAAAGCGGTGTGGCGGCAAAACTGCTTGGGACAGCGCCTTCGGTGATGTTTGGCGGTTTGGTGACGTTATTGGTGGTGGCGCTTACTGGTTTTGCTGCCCCAAAATTGCGCAATTTGCATTTGAACCCAGAAGGAATGAATGAATGAGTGAGTGAATGAGTGAATGGGTAATTTAATCACTCATTCACTCACTCATTCACTCATTTTTTAATCGAACACTGTTGCCCGTGTTGGGTCGTCGAGGTGGGCGAAGCATTCAAGTAATTGATCCAAACTGCTGCGCGGGGTCGATAGTGGCAAGGCGGCAATTTCGTCGCGGCTAAAAAAATCAACCCCATCAGTTTCGTGATTGGGCTTCCCATTGCCGCCGCGAATCTCACATTTAAAAATGAGTTTGTAGCCATGATAGGCCGACAAAGGTTCGCCATGACGGTTGGCATCAAATACGCCAATTACTTTTTGGGCTTTGCATTCATAACCGGCTTCTTCGGCTACCTCACGCTCGGCGGCCAATGATGGCACATCGCCGACATCGGCCCAACCGCCCGGCAAACACCAGCCGCCATCAGACCGCTCGCGCACCAACAATAATTTGCCAGCACGAAAACACGCCCCGCGCACATCAACTTTTGGTGTGGCGTAACCGGGTTGAATCGCAAACCAAGCTGAGACTGTGCCTTGATCTGCCCCTGTTTGAGTGGCAAACATCTCGATAGCTAACTCATGTAATTCGGCATAACGCTCGCGGTCATAATCATTTTCGGCAAAAGTTAGCCCAACTTGGGCGATGGCTTGCACTTTGCGTGCCCATGTTAGCCAATGTGGAACGGGTGTCATAAAAAAGTGTAAAGTGCAAAGTTGAAAGTGCAAAGTGTTAAGTCAACTTAGCACTTTGCACTTTCAACTTTGCACTTTTAACTCAAATCATGCGAGGCAGATCGACATTAACGTAAAGCTGCTCACGTAACGCCATGACGATGCGCCGTAGTTGATCTTCGGTTTCAAGTCGGTCTTTAATACGCTCGATGCCGTGCATCACGGTGGTGTGGTCACGCCCGCCTAACAAACCGCCAATTTCAGGCAATGAAGCATCGGTTTCTTGGCGAATAAGAAACATGGCGATTTGACGCGGCAACACCAGCTCTTTGCTGCGCCCCGCCGAAACGATTTCGGGGACAGACAAGCTGTAATGTTTTGATACTGTTTCGATCACCTGTGACGGGGTAATATTTGAACGTTTGCCGACCAAATCGGCTAAAGTATCACGCGCAAGTTGAATATTTAAGACGCGGCCCGTTAACGCCGAGCTGGCAATGAGCCGATTTAGTGCGCCTTCTAGCTCACGCACATTGCTTTGCACTTGTTTGGCAACAAACTCAACCACTTCGGGTGGAATGTAAGCATCAATTTGCTGGGCTTTTTGTTGCAAAATGGCAATACGGGTTTCTAAATCGGGTGGGGCAATATCGGCCATCAAGCCCCATTCAAAGCGGCTACGCAAACGATCTTCGAGGGTGCCCATCGATTTTGGGGTGCGGTCACTCGTCACCACAATTTGCTTGTTTGCGCCATGCAATGCATTAAAGGTATGAAAAAACTCTTCTTGTGTGCTTTCTTTGCCTGCAATAAATTGCACATCATCCATCAATAACACATCAACATTGCGATATTTATTGCGAAAAACTTCGGTGCTTTGTGAGCGAATAGCCGAAATTAGCTCATTGGTAAATGTTTCTGACGTGATATAAAAGCACCGCAACCCACGTTGGCGCGAGGTATGCCCAATCGCATGTAACAAATGAGTTTTGCCCAGCCCAGCCCCGCCATATAAGAATAAAGGGTTATAGCGATCCGCCGGATTCTCGGCCACCGCTTCAGCCGCAGCATGTGCCAAACGGTTCCCGTTTCCTACCACAAAGGTTTCAAACCGATATTTAGGGTTTAGGCCATCGCTAGAAGATAAAAAGGTTGCGGGCATATTAGACATATTTGATTGTGCTTTTGAGGATTCAGATATCAGCATTTTTACTGGTTTTATCCGTATATTATTTTGCGTTGGCTGGCTGTTTGAGTCTTGTGCGTTAGGTAAAATATCAACCTCTGGGTGAGTAGACTGTGTTGAGGTGGCTAGTTCGTTTGTATCTAAATTGTTTTTAGGGTGCATGTCTGGCACGTCTGGCTCAATGTTATTGGCAATTGGGTTGGCTTTTTTATTTGCTAAAGATTTTTTGGGGGCAACATTATGATAGGCATCATTGCTTACCAAAGTGTTATTGGTAAATGGGATTGTGCCATTTTGTGAGATCAGCACAATTGCGACCTCGACTTCAGTTCCCATTCTATCAACCAACACTCTTTTTAGTTGCGATAACAAACGGGTTTCCATCCATTCTTTCACATAGCCATTTTGCACCCCAATGACAAATTGCCCATCTTCATACTTTACAAAACGGGCCGATTTTAACCAAGTAGCATAGCTTGCACGCCCAATGCCAATTTCAATTTCACCGACGGTAGAGAGCCACGCGCTTTCAGGTTTCATCATATATCTCCTTTGGGCACAAGAAAGATTTCCCCCTTTTTTGCTATACATCTAAAGCTAGCCAAGAAGAAAGATTGTATTCTGTTCACTTGTAATATTCAAGATTTGCTTTACAACACTATCTTAAATTGCGCGTTAATTTAAGATTTTTGAGTTGTGAGCAAATAATACACAAGTTGCCCACAACCTTGCGCTGAGATCACAGGAAAAATACGTTTTTTTACCCACATGTTATCCACAGTTTTTCCACTGGCTATAACCAAAAGTTAAGATTAACTACGCATTGCTTTTTTTACCCTCTTAAATAAGCACTTAAAACTAATAAATTTACGTTGTTAGGCCAAATTTTGAGGTTGGTTCTAAGTAACGTTTGCCGAAAGGGTAACTTTGCAATAAACCATAGAAAGTAAAACGAACTTTTGCCTAACTCGCTATCACTTTAGGTTTAGCATTATGTCGGTTGTGAATCCTCAAAATTATTGCTTTTTGAATAAATTTAAAGTGCTAGCAAAGCCATTGTTGTATCTTCTCAATCATTTGAGGTAAACCCAAAAGATGTAATGCCGAAATCACGCTATGGTCTTTGGGAGCAGGGACAAAGCCTCTGACTCCAACGGCCATAGCGTGATTTCGACAAAAATATGTTTTATTCCCCCCATTTTATTGAGAAGATACCCATTGTGAGCATAAAAATCCATTTCAATTAGAACAAGCTTAGAATTTCTGTTAAAATATTCATCCTAAAGATGTAGAATAACTTACATAATTTGGGGTAAATTATTAACCGAATTAAGCACGTGCTTGCAACACATCGCAAAAATCATTACAACAACATGGGCAACACAGTGAATATTATCTATTTTTTGACTCCTGCTGAAATCGTACAATTGCCAACGCCCGACTTAGCATTAACAAT
Organism: uncultured Thermoflexus sp.; assembly: GCA_964560745.1. GTDB lineage: Bacteria > Chloroflexota > Anaerolineae > J036 > Brachytrichaceae > AQU-03. The sequence goes on along the minus strand of CAZLOF010000229.1, from coordinate 1,509 downwards.
TACCATTTTTGTAATTGGTTTGTTGGGTGGCATTATTGGCGTTGTTATCGCACGTATTGCCTATGGTTTTCAATTAAAAAAGAGCCAAGTTGAAACTGAAGAATTTCGAAAAGATCAGCATGAAGCCCAATTAATGGTGACCAAGCTGCAAGAAAATGAACATCAATTGGTGATTCAACTTGAAGGGCAGCGGGAGCAAGTAGAAATGCTGCGCAATCAATTGCAGGCTTCTCATCATACCCTCGAACAAGCCAAAGAAGGATGGCGAGCGAGTGTAAAAGATGTGCAATCGCGCGATGCCACAATTCATGATCTGCGCGCTACGATTGAAAGTTTGCATTTGCAACTTGCAAACATCGACCAAACCGCACGTGAGAGAAATCACGAGATGGAGATCTTGAAAAATCAGTTAAGCGAGGCCAATTTACGCAATAAAGATTTACAACGCTTGGCATCAGAGCGTCAAGCGGCGTTATCGGTTGCAAATACCGATGTCGGACGGTTTCGCTCACGCTTTGTACAAGTTGGTCAATACACAACCGAGGCCAATGCCTATGTTCGCTCTTTATTGCTGCAATTAGAGGCAATTCAACAACGTGTGCTAGACCTTGATCTAGGAGAATTAGAGAATAAAATTATCGATGGCACTTCAAGCCAGCCACCTAGCCCCAATAATAATAGCCATTACGAGCCTGCGCCTAAGCCTAATTCGCCCGTTAGTACGGTAAATGAGGATAACAAAGGCGTTTGGAATGAACCAGAACAGCCAGTTTTACAATCGCAAATAGTACATCATGCTGAGCCATCTTTAACCAATGGTAAAACCAATGATATTGCGCCAGAGATTGTTGTAGAAGATGATTATGGTGTGTTGGATCGTGTCATCCCTGTTAATGAAAAAGCAGTTGAGGTTGACCAAATTGAAACACCTTCCCCTGTTTTTGAAGTAGCTGACGTGGTGAGTGTGGAAAACAGTGAAGCGGAGGTTTTGCCGCCAGTGGTAGCGCTAAAAAACAAAAGAGATGTTGATTTGAGCACTGTGCGATCTTTACGTAATCTAAATGCCGAAGACGCCCTTAAATTAGAAATCGCTGGTATCGTCAGTGTTCATCACATGGCAAATACGACCGAGCCGCAACTAAAGCAAATTATTCGTGCACCTAAGTGGCGTACACCGCCCTATGCTGAATGGATTGCTGAAGCCCGTGAATTATTGAAATAAAAATTGCAGAGCTTTTCAATAGACTTTGCTTTGAGCATTGTCGATCGCAATCATTTAAATACGAAACCTGCTATAATTATTAAAAGCCATAATAATATGGTGCAAGCCGAAATGGCGGAATTGGCAGACGCGCTACGTTCAGGGCGTAGTGAGCTTACGCTCATCAGGGTTCAAGTCCCTGTTTCGGCATCGTTTTTTTATTGGAGACAGGGGCAATGTGTCCGCACAGCGATACAACGTCGCAACTGATATGGTTGTAGGTTGTTGAGTGTGGTCACTTTGCCCCT
>CAZLOF010000228.1:0-7348 GCA_964560745.1 uncultured Thermoflexus sp. | reverse complement strand
GGTGAAATGTCTAAAAAACTTCGTGATGTCACAATAAGCGAACGCCCCAACTTGCTCGGCATCAATTCAACTGATCAAACTGCATTACAAACTGGGCTTTCACTCGACATGGCCGATCACATGATCGAAAACGCCATCTCGACCTTTGCCCTGCCAATGGGTGTGGCCGAAAATTTTGTGATTAATGGGCGCGCAGTGCCCATTCCGATGGTCATTGAAGAACCATCGGTGGTAGCAGCCTGTGGCTTCGCAGCCAAGTTAGCGCGGGGCGGTGGCGGCTTTACGGCCAGCAGCACCGAGCCGATCATGATTGGGCAAATTCAAGTGCTCGATCTCGCTGACCTCGCCGCAGCCACAGCCAACATTCAACAAGCCAGCCCCCATTTGCTGAATTGGCTTAACACCCAAAACCCCAGCACCATCAGCAAACACGCCAAAGCCATCGACCTCGAAATACGCCACATTCCAATTCACACCGCACAGCCCTCAACCCCCACCCCCCAATTCATGATCGTGCATGTGCTTTATCATTGCGGCGATGCAATGGGGGCCAATTTAATCAACACAGCTTGCGAGGCCTTGGCCCCCAAAATCGAGCAACTGACGGGCGGGCGGGTCAATTTGCGAATCTTGTCAAATCTGAATGACCGGCGTATGGCCTCGGCCACCTGCAATGTGCCGATCACAACCCTAAGCACGCCCCAAATGGATGGCTTGACGCTGGCACAGCGGATCGTCGAAGCCAGTTTGTTCGCCGAAAATGACCCATACCGCGCCACCACCCACAACAAGGGCGTAATGAATGGTATTGATGCGGTGGTGCTTGCCACCGGCAACGACTGGCGGGCGGTTGAGGCCGCTGCCCATGCCTACGCCGCCCGCAACGGGCAATATGCCTCGATGACGCGCTGGCGCATTTCTTCAGACCAAACGTTTTTGCATGGCGAAATTAATTTGCCAATGGCAGTTGGCATTGTGGGCGGGGCCACACGGGTGCACCCCAGTGCCCAAGTGGCGCTACGGCTCATGGGGGTTCAAACGGCGCGTGAACTGGCTGAGGTGATTGTGTGTGTCGGGTTGGCGCAAAATTTAGCGGCCATTCGGGCCTTGGCCGCCGAAGGCATTCAGCGTGGGCATATGTCGCTGCACGCCCGCCAAGTTGCCATTGCCGCAGGGGCCAGTGGGGCGAATATCGATCGCATCGCTGAGCAACTTATTGCCGAAAAACAAGTGCGGTTAGAGCGAGCGCAAACGCTGTTGGCAAATTTAGCGTTTAATATGCAAAATTGAAAATGGGTGCCGTCATCGTTCCCACATTCTCCATCGCTGCAAATATAACCATTCAAGTGTGTCGCGCCGAAGATGTGCGAAATTTAGAATGGTTCGGGGCACTTACTGAATTTCGCCATGTCATTGAACGCGCATTTACACGCCAACAAATGGGTGATGTCGTTATGTTAAACGCCATGCTCAATGATTTTCCAATCGGGCAGGTGTGGATCGACCTTTATAAACAACGTGACCAGCAGATTGGGGTATTGTGGGCATTGCGTGTGTTGCCATTGTTGCAAAATTTGGGCATTGGCACACAGCTTGTCGGCTCTGCCGAAAATGTGTTGCGCAGACGTGGCTTTGGCTGGGCAGAATTGGATGTTGAGCGCGATAATATCGCCGCCAAACGTTTGTATGAGCGGCTTGGCTACGACACTATCGGCGAATTCGAAAATCGTTGGGACTATATTAAACCCACCCACCAGACCGCCGATGGGGCAATTTTGAATGAGATGCGAATTGAAGTGATTTCGCACGAATGGAAAATGCGAAAACGATTGTAATTTCGCGGGATAATTGCGCCACTAAACCTTGTCAAATACTCATCATTCATGAGTCACCAGTCAGAATTTACAAATCATGACTTGCAACTCATGACTCATGATCCAACATCATCTTAAATTTCAATGGGAAAAATCACTCCACGTTCCACAGACTATAGCGAATGGTATCTCGATGTCATCCGCGAGGCCGATATGGCCGATTATGCACCCGTGCGCGGCTGCATTGTGGTCAAGCCTTATGGCTGGACCTTATATGAAAATATGCGCGATTTGCTCGACCGCCGCTTTAAAGACACCGGTCACAGCAACGCCGCATTTCCGTTATTTATTCCGATGAGCTTTTTACAAAAAGAAGCCAGCCACGTCGAGGGCTTCTCGCCCGAATTGGCGGTTGTCACAGTTGGCGGCGGCGAGCAACTCGAAGAGCCATTGGTGGTGCGCCCCACCAGCGAAACCATTATTGGCTATATGTATGCCCAATGGATTAAGAGCTACCGCGATTTGCCAGTGCTAATTAACCAATGGAATAGCGTGGTGCGCTGGGAAAAACGCACCAAGCCCTTTCTTCGCACGATGGAATTTTATTGGCAAGAGGGCCACACCGCCCACGCCAACCACGACGAAAGCATGGAAGAAGTGATGCGTATGTTAGAGGTGTATCACGAACATGCCATGGCTGATTGCGCCTTGCCCACCATCAAAGGTCGCAAGAGCAAGAGCGAGCGCTTTGCCGGGGCCGACAACACCTTTAGCATTGAGGGCATGATGGGCGATAAAAAAGCCTTGCAATCTGCCACCAGCCACGACCTAGGCCAAAATTTTGCCAAAGCCTTTGAGATGAAGTTTTTGGACCGCGATAACACTGAGAAATTTTGCTGGACCACCAGTTGGGGCTTAAGTTGGCGTTTAACCGGCGCAGTAATTATGGCACACGGTGACGACACCGGCCTGCGTCTGCCGCCCAAGATTGCGCCCATTCAAGTCATGATTGTGCCCATTTACAAAAAGCCCGAAGAAAAAGTGGGCGTAATGGCAGTCGCTGATGATGTATTCAAGACCCTCAAAGCCGCCGGTATTCGAGTCAAGCTCGATGACCGCGAAGAAACCCCCGGCTTCAAGTTTTATGACTGTGAAATGCGCGGCATCCCGGTGCGGGTTGAGATTGGCCCACGCGATATTCAAAACAATAGCGTGTTGCTGGCCCGCCGCGACATCCCCGGCAAACCCGGCAAGACCATCGTCAGCCGTGATGGCTTGGCCGATGCAATTAAAACCTTGATGGATGCAATTCAAGCCAATCTGTTAGCCCAAGCCGAAGCCTTCCAAAAAGCCAATATTCGTGAAGTTAACAGCTATGATGAACTAAAGGCGGCGGTAGAAGACGGCTGGGCGCTCGCGCCCGTCATCGATGATCCAGCGGTCGATGCAAAGATCAAAGAAGAAACCAAGGCCACCAACCGCAACTTCCCACTCGAACAAGACGGCATCGAGCGCAAGTGCATCATCACCGGTCAACCCACCCGCGAGCGGGCCATTTTTGCACGCGCATACTAAATTAATGGTTAATGATTAATGGTTAATGAAAAGCTATTCATCATTAACCATTAACCATTAACCATTAACCATTATTTATTAATCTTTTTCCTGCTCATTTTTGCATTGCTGTTGTGGATGTGGTCACGGCGAACACAACGTGAGAGCGGGCTGCCAAGTGGTCGGCTGCTTTATAGCGACACCAGCGGCTGGCAACGCAATGAGCAAGCCTTATTCTCGCGTCGGCATGGCGTTACGGGCAAACCCGATTACCTCATCAACGATGGCGAGAATATTGTGCCGATTGAGTTAAAGTCGGCGAACGCCCCACGTGACGGCAGGCCGCGTTTGGGGCATATTTTGCAATTGGCAACCTATTGCCTACTGGTCGAAGAAACGTATGGCACACGACCAACCTATGGCATTATCAAATACGCCGATCAACAATTTGCCATCCATTATGACGCTGACCTAGAAGCGCAATTGCTACAAGTGATCCGCGAAATGCGGGCTTCTTTGGCGCATGATGAAGCCAATCGCAATCACGTCGAGCCGTGGCGTTGCGCCACCTGCGGCGTCCGTCACGCTTGTGATCAGGCGCTGAAATAAAAAAACTGCAACCCAATTGCCGCCTATTGTTACCAATTGGTATACAATCTTAATATGAGCAGTGCATCTTTCCATATTCGCGTTTCCCCTCATCTAAAACAACAATTCGAATCAACCCTTGACAAAATTGGGTTGAGCAGCACCGAGGCATTACGTTTGTTTATGCGGCGAGTGGTTGCTGAGCAGGCAATTCCATTTGATTTACGTGTGCCCAATGCTGAGACCCGAAAAGTGTTAAATGATGTTCAAAACAAAGTGGGGCTAATTGGCCCATTTCATCATGTAAATGAAATGATGGCATCCCTCGATTTGGATCAAGCTGATGATGACGATGTGTTATGAGCAGAGAAATCTTCTACACCTCACGCTTTCGGCGCGATCTAAAGCGGATGAAAAAGCAAGGTAAAGAAATGCACAAATTGGTCGAGGTGGTTGAATGGCTTGCTAATGATGTTGTGCTTGCCCCCAAATATCGAGATCATGCGCTTAGTGGCAATTATTCAGGATTTAGAGAATGCCATATTGAACCCGATTGGTTGCTGATTTACCAACTAGACAACGAAAATATTGTGCTTGTTGTTTCACGAACTGGCACACATAGCGATTTGTTCTAAGCGCCTAATTGTATAGACAAAACATGTTGGCATACAAAACATGAGACGACACATTAACGCTCATGCTTACTGCTGTATGCTAACTTAATTTGTCTATACACCTAATTGCTAAATTACTAGACGAGCCTGTGATGAAAAATAAAAAAAGCGGGCGACGGGATTTGAACCCGTGGTCTTCTGCTTGGAAGGCAGACGCTGTACCGCTCAGCTACACCCGCAATGGGAACAATTATATACCAAGTCTTTTTTTAATTACCCAATATGACGGATGTTTAGCATTAAAAAACGTAATACGGAACGGGGTCTAAGACTCGTTCCGCGAACAATCTAACGATAAATACTGTTCATATATTCAACCAGCAACACATTTACCAAATCGCGCGGCAACATATCAAGCACCGTATTGATGCGCCCAAAGCCATTTGGCAATTGCCCCGGGGTTAACCCGCCCAATTGCAACAATTGCCCAAACACTTGCGGCGAAAGCGGTTGTTGCAATAGCTGCAAAACCTGATCTTTTAGCCCATGCGCGGCCTCAGTCGTGACGGCCTTGGCACGACAAGCCAATACAGCAGCCTGCAAATCGGCAGCAAACGCGCCAACGTGTGCCACATTGCCCAAATGCACCCCAGCGTGTAAATTTGCTGGCAAGTCGGGTGTGCTAAATTGGGGTTGTAACATCCAATCTCGCGCCGCCATTTCGTCATCTAAATCAAAAATATTAATTTCGTCACTGGCAATGGCAAACATGCTCATGACGGGTTGGCCCAAAATACGCAGACCCGGGGTTGCGTTGACGGCGGTGATCATTTCAGCCGTGCACGTTTGCACCCGCTGCACCATATCAGCATAGCCCGCCTCGCCAAATGACATGAGCGCCGCCCACGCGCCCGCCATTGGCCCAGCACTGCGGGTGCTAAGCACACTTGGGTTAAGCACGGCATAGCTGGCAGTGTTGGCACAGGCAAACATGGCAAATTTGCGCAAATGATCATGCCGAAACATGGCAACCGAAATATTTTTGGCGGCGTAGCCATATTTATGCATATCGGTGCTGATGCTGGTGACACCCGGCACACTAAAATCGAAGGCAGGCAATGAATAGCCCAATTTGCGCATAATGGAGAGATGAATCCCCCCAACACAGGCATCGACATGACACAAGATGTGCTGCGATTGGGCCAAAGCCGCAATCTCGCCAATCGGGTCGATAACGCCTTGGGCATAGCAAGGGGCGCTGCCAACCAGTAAAATGGTATTGGGGGTGATGGCCGCCTGCATGGCGTTGACATCGGCGCGAAAGGTCAGCGGATTAACCGGCGTGACGATTATTTTACAACCCAAATAATGCGCGGCCTTGTGAAACGCGGCATGAGCCGTAATCGGCACAATAATTTCGGGGGCGCTAATATTGCGCTCGACTCGCGCCCAATCTCGCGCCGCCTTAACCGATAACATAATGCTCTCAGTGCCGCCGCTGGTGCAATTGCCCACGGCGTTGGCATCGCCTTGCAGCAAATTAATGACCATGCGCGTCACATCATTTTCTAGCTGGATGACGCTAGGGTAAAAATTGAGAAAAAGCGCATTCTCGGTCAAAAATTCGGTATAAGCTTCTTTGATGGTGGCGGCGTTGTCGTCACCCGGGTCGTAGACCCCGGCCAATAGTTTGCCACTGCGCCAATTAACATCGTGTTGTTTATAGGCGTGCAGGGTTGCAAAAATGGTTTGGCGGTCAAGGCCATGTTGAGGGAGATTCATGCTAAAAGTATAAAGGCAGCGGTCGCGGCCATTAGAAATCGGGTTTCTTGAAGAAACCCGATTTCTAACCTAGCCTATAAAATATGCATGGTTGGTTTATCATTCACCTTTGTTCATATTGTTGTATTCTCATGAAAAAGACCATCTTCTCCATCGGTGTCGGCTGGTTTGCGTTACAAGCCATTTGGACCACCTATAACGCTTTTATGCCGCTGCTGTATGCCAAATTAACCGAAGCACCCGATGCCAGCGGCAAAATGGTGCCCAATTTGTTTTTGGTGGGCTTGCTTATGACCACCGATAATTTCTTGGGGCTGGCGATTGGGCCATTTTGGGGCGCACGCAGCGACCAAACCCGCAGCAAATTTGGTCGGCGTATGCCCTACATTTTGATCGGGATGCCCTTGGCGGCGATTTTCACCTTCATTTTGCCCTTCTTTGCCCAAGTGTCATTAATGGCATTGGTGGGCGCGGCCTTGCTCATGAATTTCAGCATGACCATCTTTCGCGCGCCTCTCGTCTCCTTCTTTTCAGACCTTTTTCCAAAATCGATGCGCTCACAGGTGAGCGGCACAACCGACCTCATGGCAGGCATTGGGGCCATTGTGGCGCTATTGGGCGGCGGCGAGTTATACCGAATCAACCCGTCATACCCCTTTATTATGGTGTCGCTCACGCTCATTATTGCGGCGTTGGTCATGCGGGTTGGGGTAAAAGAACCCGATGTCGCTGAAATCAGCAAACACGAGGATGTTTCGGGCGACCTGCCCCCAACCATTGTGGCGGCGATTCGCACCCTCATTCAATTGCCGCAACGCAGCCCAATCTTATTTCTCATTGGGGTAATGTTCACTTGGTCGGCATGGAACGCCATCGAATCGTTTTGGACGACGTTTGCCACCACCGCGCTCAAAATGAATGGCGGCGATGCGGCCAATTTTGCCGCCATTTTGGCATTGTCTTATTTGGTAGGGGCGGTTCCCGCTGGCATCGCGG
>CAZLOF010000227.1:0-7383 GCA_964560745.1 uncultured Thermoflexus sp. | reverse complement strand
GCTACGAATGCGTAGCGAAGCGAGGTAAATAAGAATGCCGCCAAGAAAAACACCGTAAGCGACAAAAAGATAAACGGCGTTGTTGTCTGCCAAAATAGATTGCATAGTGAGATAAAGTGATTGACAGGCTGCCACGAAAGCAGCCTCAATACATTTAAGCGGTCATTAACATGGCACGGCGTTCTTCGAGCTTGTCATTGCGTTCTTGCAACGCAATACGTTGACGCATCAAATAGATGTAAAGCAAGGTAAACGTAACTAAACAAAATAAAATCACGGTGAGCATCGATGGCGCAATGCCAAAGCCACCCGATTCGGCGGCATTTACACTGGGGCCAAACACGGCTGGGTGCAAACTTTGCAATACGCGGCTGACCATAAAGTTAAGTGGAACCATCAATACGCTGACGATGCCATACACCGAGGCAAATCGTGCCCGCTTTTGCGGGTCTTCGACCCCTGAGCGTAACATCAGATAAGCCGCATAACTTAGAAATTGCAAAGCGCTAATCGTTTCTTTCGGTTGCCACGTCCACCAAGCGTTCCATACTGGGCGTGCCCACAACATGCCACTGAGTAGCACCAGCAAAATAAACATCACGCCAATTTCAGCCGAGGCATGGGCCACACGGTCATAATACATATTGCGGGTGCGCAAATAACGAAATCCATACACGGCGGTCACAATCCATGCGCCAAAACCGATCCAAGCCGAAGGCACATGAAAATAGAAAATACGCTGCACATCGCCCCCCGATTGGGTTTGGGCACGTGGGGCTACAAAAAACGCCATCAACAAAGCAATGATAAACATGCCCAGCGTTAGCCACCCTAATAAACGATTATTTCGCATCATTTCCTCGTTCTTCCTTTTTTGTCAGCCTTTCCTTAAACATATTTCATACACAGGCTGTCGTTTGGATTATACTCATTGAATGTCCACAGCATCTGCGCCTTCAATCATATCAATCCCGCCTTTTACAGGCGTTGGTTCACTTATTAAAACCACATTTCGGCTATTCGGTAAATACTTTGGTCAATGGCTCGGCATCACCTTGCGGGTAGCGGGGTTAATGCTTGTGCTTAACCTTATCAATGGCGTTTTATCGACGCTGCCCTTAATATTAAACGCCGAGCCGAATACGGCTAGCCCAGTGAATTTAGGGTTGAACGTGGTTTCGGGGTGTGTTGGTTTATTGGTGCTTATTGCTTCTATTTTTGCACCTTGGATGAATGGTGCTTTGATTTATCAAACGCTTGAGCGCGTCGGTGGGCGCACACCCGGGGTGAGTGATTCTTATCGCGCAACCCAACCGCGTTTTGGCGGGTTGTGGATTAATACATTTTTATCGCAGTCTGTGCATACATTGCTATTGTTGCCGCTCTTTTTGGGTATTTATGGCGGTTTGGCCGCAGCCGTCATCAATGCAAAACTCATCCCGGGTCTACCTGCAAATTTTACAAATACAGGCATGACCAACTTTTTGCTTGGCACAGCAGCCATTTGCACCCCACTCGGCCTAATTGGCGCGATTGTCAGCCTCATCCTCAGTTTGTCTTGGGCTGTGTCTGGCCCTGTTATTGTTGGTGAGGGTGCAGATGGGTTTGGGGCTTTTGCCCGCAGCGCCCAACTAACCAAGGGGATGCGTTTTAAATTACTAGGGCGCTTTATTCTGTTTGGCCTTGTGATGTCGCTCATTTTTGGTTTGCCCACCCTTGTGTTGGGTTTACTGGCCGCCATTCCGTTTGCAGGGGGCAGCGCCCCCACAACATTCCCGATCTTTTCTGCCATTATGCTTGGCATTATTAGCTTATTGGGTGGGGTTTTAGGTTTTTTTCAAACCGCATTAAATTGGATCTTTAATACTTTAAATTATTTAGATTTGCGCACCCGTGAAGAATTAGCAGCTTTGCCTGAGCCTGAACGTGCCCAACGCTTGGCTGCGCCGATCGTTGCTCACACGGCTCCAGCGATTGCTGCCTCGGCGGTCATTGCGCCAACCATCTCTAGCCGCACGCCCAGTGCATCTCCTGTAATCATTACAAACCCAGCACCTAGCTATTCATCCTCCGAGCCATTGGTCATTACGACAAATATGACCCCAGCCCAAAAAATTGGCGTGTATTTCAATCGGCTGCGCAGCGAAGGCCCTAATTCACAATTATTAAATGATATGGGGGCAGCTTATTTTGAGGTGGGTGATCTTGGGGCAGCGTTAGATGCGTATAGTCGCGCTCGTGATCTTAATCCGCAAGACCCAGATATTGTTTTTAATTTAATGCGAGTGCATATTAGCCGTAAAGACACCAATGCGGCACGTAATATGATGAGTGAATATTTAAATTTGGAGACAAACGAAGATGATAAGCGACGAGTGCTTTCAAACCCGTCTTACAAGCCTTTTTTGCCGCAATAAAAAATAAAGACTGCAACAAAATCTTTGCTAAATTAAACCGATTACTAACCGAACAAAATTGATGATTACAACGACTTACACTGTAATAAATGTAAAATTTAATCGACGTGATTATTCAATCAAATGAACCCAATTTAGAAAGCGAACCGAATCAACAAGCTCAGGTTCGGGAGTTGTTATTACGCTTCCTAAAAATATCAATAGCAACCCTTGTTGTGGTTGTGCTAATGGTTGGTATTGGGCAATGGTTGTCACCAACAAATCAACGCCTTGTTCTCATCATTACATTACTTGTTAGCCTTGGTATCAATTTTATTACCTATACCCTCGCCTTAAAAAATCATCTTACCGAATCAATCGGGATTGCTTTTGTCTCAATCTGTATTTCTAGCATTATTCTTGGCTATCTTTTACCGGATGCTGGTTTAATCTATACGTTACTGATTTTGACCGCAGTGTCTATTGTAATGCCGTATACAAATATACGAACATTTCGTATATTATTGATTGTTGCATTAGTTTGTTTGGTTACACTCAGCGCAGAATATTATCTTATCGATGCAACCCCTAAACGCGATGTCATTTCTGTTATTACGGGCATTGTGGGTTCTATCGTCATGGGCTTGATGTTGTTTGGCGTAGTTTGGCTTTATAAACGTTGGTCAGATCGCATTATGCGTGAATTAAATATCGCAAATGCAAAATTATTAGAATCGCAGCGTACGCTTGAATCACAAGTTGCAGCCCGCACCGCTGAATTAACCGCCAGCAATATTAAACGCCAAGAAGAAATTGAACAACGTCAACGCATCGAAGTTGAATTGCGTGGCGAGCGCAATTTTGCTAACCAAGTAATGAATAATATTGGTCAAGGCTTATGTGTGACCAATGAAAGAGGCATTTTTGAGTTTGTGAACCCAGCGTTTGCGATTATGGTTGGTAAACGGGTCGATGAACTGGTTGGGAAATCGGCCTATGACTCAGTCCAAGTCGAGCAACAATCTACCATCACCCGCGCCAATTGGTTTCGCTTACAAGGCGTGGTCAATGCATTTGAGACCAAAATTGTTCATGCCGATAAAGGGGCGCGTTACTCGATGGTGACAACCGTGCCACGTTGGCGCGAAGGCAAACCTTCTGGCATGATTGCACTCATTAGCGATATTACCGAACGCAAAATGGCCGAAGAGCAAGCCAACCATGAGCGCGACTTCGCACGCCAAGTGATGGATGCAATGGGGCAAGGTTTGGCTGTAACTGGCCCAGATGAGCGGATAGAGTATGTGAATGAATCTTTGGCAAAATTGCTTGATGAAAACCCTAGTTTGATGTTAGGCAAATTAAATACGGATTGGGTTTATTCAGAAGATATGCACATCTCACGCGATATTGCAAAACGGATATCGGCTGGGCTAGGTACTAACACCGAAATACGCTTGCGCCGCCGCGACAATACCTTCGTGCCTACTATTATCACGGCTGTGCCGCGTATTCGCAGCGGTAAAGTGCGTGGCAGTATTTTAGTGCTCACCGACATTCGCCGTATCAAAGAGACTGAATCAGCTTTGAAACAAGCCCGTGATGACGCGCTCGAAGCATCACGGGTCAAGTCTAGCTTCTTGGCAATGGTTAGCCACGAAATTCGTACGCCTTTAAATGCTGTTATTGGCGTAAACGAATTATTGCTCAATACACCACTCACGCCAGACCAACGCGAGTTGGCAACCGTAAGCTATGATAGCGGCATTGCCCTGCTTGATGTGATCAATAACATCCTCGATTTTTCAAAAATTGAATCTGGCAAGTTACACCTTGAGGCAATAAGCTTTTCGGTACGCGGGGTTGTTGATGGGAGCATGAAACTTATGCAACATCGCGCTACCGAGAAAAACATTGCACTTTATGCCACCATCAATAATGATGTGCCAGCATCAATTGTAGGAGACTCAGGACGATTGCGCCAAATTTTGCTCAACTTGATTAGCAATGCCATTAAATTTACTTCGGTAGGTGAGGTAGAAGTACAAGTGAGTCTCGATTCACAAACCCTTGCCACGCCATCCGTTCGTTTTGCGGTGCGAGATACTGGCATTGGTATGAGTGAAGAAACCCGCAATAAGATTTTCCGGCCCTTTGTTCAAGCGGATTCATCGACTACCCGCATTTATGGCGGCACTGGCTTGGGGTTAGCCATTTGCGCTAGCTTAGTGCAGTTGATGCATGGGCAAATTGGGGTCAATAGCGTTGTTGGCAAAGGGTCAACATTCTGGGTGGTGGTGCCCATTACGTCCCCAGCAATAACGTCATAATGAGCGCATCTTCGTTATTATCGCGATAATAACGTTTGCGCTGCCCCACTTGCTGTAGGCCACATTTGCGGTAAAGCGCTTGGGCGACGATGTTACTCGCACGTACTTCTAGCGTTAGGCAAATGGCTTGCCGCCGCCGCGCCTCTGCCAGCAAAGCCTGCATCAATTGCCAACCAATGCCCCGCCCTTGATATTCAGGCCGCGTCACAATATTCATGACGTGCGCTTCGTCATAAAACATTTGCAGCCATGCAAACCCAGCTAAATCACCATTTAGGGTTGATGTAGCTGGGACTTCGGCCGCCACAAACCACGCTTGCTGATTCGCCGTTAGCTCATTCACATACACCTGTTCAGCCAATGGGCGCGTCGTTAACCCGACTGGGGTGTCGGCCTCAATTTTCATTATGGCGGGTATGTCGCTTAACCGCATTTGACGTAATAAAATCACTGCTGATGATTATAAAGACACGCTGATTGTGAAAAAATTCACAATCAGCGTGTGAGTTTTGTTACCTGACAAATCATAAAATAATCGTCATGCTTAAGCCATGAACACAAAACACATGATTGACATCGCTAATAAGTTAAACTTACTTGATCAACGTATCACGCAGTGGTTGATGCAAAACGCAATCACACTATTAAGGGTGTCGTTAGGGTTCATCTTTTTGTGGTTTGGCGTGCTCAAATTAATCCCCGGGCTAAGTGCGGCTGAAGATTTAGCGGAACGTACGATCAATCTATTGACTTTTGGGCTAATTCCTGACGATGTTAGCCGCGTAGCCTTAGCCTTATGGGAGTGTGTAATCGGTTTAGGGTTCGTGGTCGGACGCTTTACTCGTGCCACTCTGTTTTTATTATTATTACAAATGGCGGGCACTATCACCCCACTGTTATTTTTTCCTACCGAAACCTTCACTCGCTACCCATACGCCCCGACTTTAGAGGGGCAATACATCATCAAAAATGTGGTGTTAGTGAGTGCTGGTTTGGTGATTGGGGCCACAGTGCGTGGAGGGCGCATTATTAGCCCACAATACCGTCACATCTCTAACTAACTTATCCGCCCCCACCTCGCACCCAACGCCCGGGCAAGGCCCCAGTATGCAAGCCGCCTTCTATCACGCTTACCCCATTCACCCACACCCGCTCGATGCCCACCGAAAGTTGATGCGAGTTGTCAAACGTGGCGCGGTCGGCAACGGTAGCAGGGTCGAGCAAAACCAAATCGGCAAAACAGCCGGGGGCCACCCGCCCACGATCATGCAAGCGTAGCCGCGCTGCCACAGCGCCAGTCATTTTGTAAATGGCATCTTCGAGCGTCAAAACCCCTTCTTCGCGCACATATTTGCCCAACACACGGGTAAATGTGCCATAGCCGCGTGGATGCACCGGCGTTTCGGCGGTGGCGGGGTCATGCCCACCCGCATCTGATGAAATTTTGACCCAAGGTTGGCGCAATTGCAAACGCAAATTGTCTTCGCTCATCTTAAAATAGACTGTGCCAACTTGTTGTTGCTCGGCGCGTAACAAATTAAAAATACAATCGACCCAATTTTCGCCCCGTTCTGCCGCAATATCAGACAAAAGCCTGCCCGTATATTTTTTGAAATCTGGCTGTTTAAAGCCAATCGGCATGACCTCATTGGGGGCAGTGCCAGCCATTTCGCCCTTGTCGGCCAAAATTTCAGCCTTAATGCGTTGGCACACAACTGGGTCGGCCAAGTTTTGCCAAAATTTGCCATCGGCATGAACCCACGTTGGCAACATCGAATCTAAACCTGTGCCAGAGGCGGGGTATGGATACATATCGGCGGTAATGTCTAAGCCGGTGGCACGGGCGGCGTTGATTTGGGCAATCACCCAGGGCATTTTGTGCCAGTTGCGTGTGCCCGAAGCCTTAAGGTGATAAATTTCAGCGGGAATATTGGCTGCTCGCGCAATCTGAAAAGTCTCCTCAAGCCCTTGCTCAATTTGGTCGCCTTCAGAACGCATATGTGTAATATAAATACCGCCATAACGCGCCACTACCTTACACACCTCAATAATTTCTTCGGTCGGCACAAAGTCATCGGGTGGGTAAATTAGCGCATACGTTACGCCAAATGCCCCTTCTTCCATCGCCTCGGCGGTTTTTTGGCGAATGAGATCAAGCTCGGCAGCACTTGCCGCCCCCATACGCAACCCGCATGCATAACGGCGCAGCGTGCCACCCGCTACAAATGAGCCAATATTGGGGCTAACCCCCACCTTCGCCATATGTGCAAGCCAATCGCCAAAATGCGCCCATGTTTTTGCGGTCTCTCGCCATTCGGGTGTGGGCGGCGGCGCAAACCCTTCGCGAAAAGGCGAATCGATTAAGCCGCCAAACGGCGCAGGTGTCCATAATTCGCCCATTACTTCTAATGTCACCCCTTGGGTTACTTTGCCGAGACAGCGCCCGTCCTTCATCAAGGGCACAATTGAATGGCTTTGAATATCGATAAACCCCGGGCATAACACTTTGTCTTGGGCATTGATTACGCGCTTTGCGCCGCGTTTGGCAAATTGACCGGGCGACCCAATAGCGACAATGCGATCACCATCTATCGCAACTTCGCCACGAAACCAAGGAGTGCTACAGCCATCAATAATGCGAGCATGTGTGATAAGCG